>JBBDSD010000409.1:0-2597 GCA_040905065.1 Trueperaceae bacterium
GACGAGGACGGCAACGCCTACGTGGACCTGGTCGGGTCGTGGGGACCGTTGCTCCTCGGTCACGCGCACCCGGCGGTGACGGCCGCCGTCACGCGAGCGGCGGCGGAGGGCACCAGCTTCGGAGCGCCCACCCGCCTCGAGGTCGAAGCGGCCGAGACCGTCCTCGAACGGACGCCCGGCATCGAGCGGATCCGCTTCGTGAACAGCGGCACCGAAGCGACCATGAGCGCCCTGCGCCTGGCACGCGGCGTCACCGGCCGCGACCGGATCGTGAAGTTCGCGGGCAACTACCACGGGCACGCTGACGGTCTGCTGGTGGCGGCCGGCTCGGGAGCGCTCACCACCGGCGTGCCCAGCAGCGACGGCGTACCCTCCGCCATCGCCGAACTCACCAGCGTGGTGCGCTACAACGACGCAGGGGGGCTACGGCGGTTGTTCGCCGACCGCGGCGCCGAGATCGCCGCCGTGATCGTAGAGCCGGTCGCCGGCAACATGGGCGTGATCCCCCCGACGCCCGCGTTCCTGACCGCGCTGCGCGAAGTGACGCGACAGCACGGTGCGCTGCTGGTGATCGACGAGGTCATGACCGGCTTCCGCCTGGCACGCGGTGGGGCGTGCGAACGGCTGGACCTCGAACCGGACCTGGTCTGCTGGGGCAAGGTGATCGGTGGCGGCCTGCCGGTCGGCGCGTTCGGTGGCTCCGCCGACCTGATGGACCACCTCTCGCCCAGCGGCGCCGTCTACCAGGCCGGGACGCTGTCCGGAAATCCGTTGGCGATGGCGGCGGGCACGGCGACGTTCCGCACCATCGACGGCGCTGGCGACGTGTACGCCACGCTCGAGGCGCGCGGCGCGCAACTGCAAGAGGGCCTGGAGCGCGGCGCCGCCGAGGCCGGCGCGACGGTGACGGTGCAGCGGGTCGGCTCCATGATCACCCCGTTCTTCTGCTCGGGACCGGTGACCGACGACGTGGCCGCCGGCCGGACCGACGGCGACCTGTTCCGCCGCTGGTTCCACGGCCTGCTGTCGCGGGGCGTGTACTGGCCGGCCAGCCCGTTCGAGTCGGCGTTCGTGTCGTACGCTCACGACGCCGCGACGATCGACGTGGTGATCCTCGCCGCCGCCGAAGCGTTCCGGGAAGCGGTCGCGACCGCCTGAGGTGCCGCTCCCCCCGATCGACGACACCATCGCCGCCATCGCGACGGCGCCGGGCGAAGGCGCCATCGGCGTGGTGCGCGTCGCCGGTCCCGAAGCGTTCGCTCTGGCCGACCGGTTGTTCCGCCCCCGGTCCGGGGCGCGGCCCAGCCGCAGTCCTGGCCACCGCGTGCTGGTCGGCACCGTGACCGAAGGGGCCGAACCGATCGACGAGGGCCTGCTGCTCACCTTCCGCGCGCCCGCCAGCTACACCGGCCAGGACGCCGTCGAACTGCAGACCCACGGCGGTCCCGCCGTGCTGCGGCGGGTGCTGGACGCGTGCCTGCGCAGCGCCGCGCGGGCGGCCGGTCCGGGCGAGTTCACCTTGCGCGCCTACCTGGCCGGGAAGATGGACCTGGTGCAGGCGGAGAGCGTGCTGGCGGTGGTGCAGGCGCAGAGCGAACGGGCCCGCCGCACGGCGGCGCACGGCCTGACCCGGCGCCTGTCCGATCACCTGCACGACCTGCAGGATCGGCTTGTTGCCGCCTACGGCGACCTGACGGCGGTGCTGGACTACCCCGAGGAGGGGGTCGAGCTTCGCGACGTCCGACCGGTCCTGAGCGAGGTCCGCGAGCGGGTCGCCGAGCTGTTGGCCACCGCGGAGGCCGGGGCCCTGGTCCGGCGCGGCGCCCGCCTGGCGCTCGCGGGTCGTCCGAACGCCGGCAAGTCCAGCCTGCTGAACGCGCTGCTCGGCTACGACCGCTCGATCGTGTCCGATCGGCCCGGCACGACCCGCGACTACCTGGAGGCGCCGCTGGACCTGGACGGCGTGCCGATCACCGCCATCGACACCGCCGGCGTGCGCCGCACCGGCGACGACGTCGAGGCGTTCGGCGTGCGCAGCGCTCTCGAGCTGGCCGAACGCGCCGACCTGGTGCTGGTCCTGTTGGACGGCTCCCGGCCTCTGGACGACGACGACCGCGACCTCCTGAGACGCACGCCGGCCGCTCGGCGGTTGGTGCTGATCACGAAGTCCGATCTCCCGCGCGCGTGGGCGACGCCCCTCGGAGGCCACGCGGGTGGCGACCCGGGCGGCCCGGAACCCGGCGAGCGCTGGATTCCGCTCAGCGCGCCCCAGGGCGCGGGGATCGTGGCCCTCCGCTCGGCGGTGCGCGAGCGGCTGCTGGGCGACGCGGTGGGCAGCGAACTGTGGATCCAGCACGAGCGCCACGCCGAAGCGTTGCGGCGCGTCGCGGCCGCCCTCGATCGGTGCCGCGATGCTCCCGAAGACCTCATGGCGATCGATCTCGCCGAAGCCCTGGATTCGTTGGCGGCGCTCACGGGGCGCGGCGAGATCGCCGAAGACGCCCTGGCGCACGTGTTCGCGAACTTCTGCGTAGGAAAGTGAGGACCGGCGCGCGGCGGGGGTGCGTGGCATGCGCACGACCCCGGCGCGGGGGGGG
>JBBDSD010000409.1:2607-2857 GCA_040905065.1 Trueperaceae bacterium
CCCCCCGCCCCCCGGCTACGCTCCGTCGCGCGGCACCAGCGACGTCTCGTACCCGGCTGCGGCGGCGCGAATCGACGCGGGAAAGCGGTCCAGCACCCGTTGCACCATCCGTTCGGCGGTCAGTTCGATCATGCGCGTCAGGGCGCGCCCGCCCCAGCGGTCCGCTTCGGGAAGCGCGAGGTGCACGGTGATCTCCAGCCGGTAGGTCAGGCGCGATCCGGTCGGCGTGGGCGTCGCGCGCGCGCCGCCC
>JBBDSD010000410.1:0-2846 GCA_040905065.1 Trueperaceae bacterium
AGGAGGACGCGATCCTGATCGCCAGCGAGCTCGCGTCGCTCGGCGCCGGCACGGAGGTGCTGCGCCTGGTGCCCTGCCCCTCCTGCGAGGCCCGCGTTCCCGCAGGCGACCGCTGCGACGCCTGCGACGCGCCGTCCGCCCCGGGCGGCCCGGACGCCGCATCCTGACCCGACGCACGTCGCGCGCCGCCCTCCGACTTCCTGCGGAGGCGCAGAGCGGCCCACGTGGCCTAGAGTAGAAGCATGGAACGCAAGCGTTTGGAACGGACGTCGGGAGACAAGTGGCTGGGCGGCGTGTGCGGCGGCCTCGGCCGCCACTTCGCCATCGACCCCACCATCGTGCGGCTCATCTTCATCGTGGCTTTGTTCGGCTTCGGTACCGGCCTGCTGGTCTACCTGGTGCTCTGGTTCGTGATGCCGCTGGACGCCTGACCCGACGCGCGCCGCACCGTGCGCCGCCGGCGCCCCCCGCTCACTCCGGAGCGGGCCACCGGAGGTCCTCCGGCAGGTCGACCCACGCCTCGCTGCGCCGCCACAGCTCGGCCGCCTGCGCGTCGTCCAGGCCGGGAGCGGCCGGCCGTTTCCGCTCGCGGTCGGTGAAGTACCCGCCGTTCGGTTCGGGCGGCGGCTCGGCCGTGGCCAACCAGAGCCCAGTGTCCGCCCCCGCCGCGTTGCTGCGACCGAACAGGCGCTGCCCCAAGCGGAACGCGGCCATCGTGACCCCGGAGCCGGTACCGAACCCGCTGGCCACGAAGCCGGGATGGTAGGCGTACGCCCGCAACGCAGGGTGCGGAGCGCGGCGCACCGCCTCGCGCGCGAACAGGACGTTCGCCAGCTTGGACCAGCCGTACGCACGCCAGGCGCTGTACGGCACGCCGGACGCAGCCCGGACCGGATCGATCGCCCCGGCCATGGCGTGCGCTCCTGACGAGGTGACGACCAGGCGCGGCGCGTCGGCCTCCTGCAGCGCAGGGGTCAGCAGATGCGTCAGCAGGAACGGGGACAGATGGTTCAGCGCGAACGTCCTCTCGTACCCGTCCTCGGTGGTGGCGTAGCGCGACCCGTACGCCCCCGCGTTCAGCATCAGCAGGTCCAGGCGCGCCGTGACCAGCGCCAAGCGGGCCGCCGCCTGCCGGACCTCCGAAAACGACGCCAGGTCGACCGGGAGGAAGGTGACGGCGTCCGCGCGCCCGACCTCCCGGCCGATCTCCGACGCCGCCGCCTCGCCGCGCCCCTCCGGGCGGGAGAGCGCGTGCACCTGCCACCCCCGCCGCGCCAGGCCCAAGGCGAACTGGAAGCCGATGCCGCCGCTCGCTCCGGTGACGATGGCGATCGGTCGCTGCTCGACGCCCATCTCAGAAATCGTCGGGGAACGACCGTGGCGATCGCTGGCGCATCGCATCGGGCGGCGGCGTGGCGGCGGGGTCCGCGGGACGGCCGCGCGGTTCGGGCAGCTTGCGGACCGGCGTCAACGACTGCTCCAGCGGCACCGCCTTGAAGCTCTGCGTCCACGGCTCCCAGGCCAGCGGCACCCGTAGGCGCCACGCCCGCGCCCGCGACGACGGCACGTACAGGTACAGCTCCAGCCAGCCTTTGCCGCTTCCGCCGATGTCCAGGTCGGCCTCCAGCTCGACCGCCTTCTGGGGCGCGATCAGGGCGGTGGCCTCGACCAGCACGCGCTGCCCGTCGCCTCCGGCCGCGGCGAGCGCCAGCAGCTGGACCGGCTCGGCGTGCAGGTTGCTGAATCCGGCCAGCAGCGCGAACGGCCCGTCGTGGTCCTCCTTCACCAGTTCCGCGCGCGCCAGGAACAGTTCGGGCGTGCGTTCGCCGCGCGCGTGCGAGGGACGCAGCATGCGCAGCGCGATCCAGGCCGCGATCAGCATGATGATCACGACCCAGGCCCAGACCGGGGCGTCGGCCAACGCCGGCACGACGGTGTCCCAGGTCAGGCGCAGCGATTCCCACATCATTTCCAGCACGCGCTGCATGGCCGACAGCCTACCGGACCGGTAGCCTGGGTGGCATGACGGACGACGACCGGGCGCACGCCCTCCCGCACGCGCCACGACCGCAGGCCGGGGGAGGTCCAGGGCAGGTCGAGAGCACGAGCGATCGCGTGATCATTACCGGCGACGGCAGCCGCACCCTGCACCACGCGGAGGCGGGACAGACGTACGGTTCGGAGCACGGCGCCGTGGCCGAAGCGCGGCACGTGTTCCTGCACGGCAGCGGCGTGGCCGAGCGGCTGGCGGCGGGGCGGCCTACCCGCGTGATCGAGGTGGGCCTGGGCAGCGGTCTGAATCTGCTGCTGACCTGGGACCGGGCGCGGCGCTGCGGTACGTCGCTCGCCTACCTGGCGTTCGAACGGGAGCCACCGCGTCCCGCCGAGGTGGCCGCGCTCGGCTACCACGACCTGGTCGACGACCCGGCGCTGGTGCCGGCCTGGTTGCGGGTGCTGGAGTCCCTCCAGCGCCACGCGGCTGACGGCGCTCCTCGCCTGTGGACCTCCTCGGACGGGCCCGACGGTACGTCCGTAGGCGACGGTCCGGCCCTTCCGGGGCTCACGCTGCAGGTCGCTCTCGGCGACGCGCTGGCGGGCGACGGGGTCTCCCCCTCCGTCCTGACCCGCGGTGCTCTGGCCCAGCATCCTGCGGACGCCGTGTACCACGACGCGTTCAGTCCCGCCGCGTCGCCCGGCCTGTGGAGTCCCGCCTTTTTGACGGCCTGCGCGGGCGCACTGGCGCCGGGCGGCACCTGGGTCAGCTACTCCGTGGCCGGATCGGTACGCAGGGCGCTGGCCGAGGCCGGCCTGGAGGTCCGCAAGCTTCGCGGACCGCCCGGCGGCAA
>JBBDSD010000411.1:0-2839 GCA_040905065.1 Trueperaceae bacterium
CCGTGCAGCATCACACGCGAGAACGGCGCGCGATCGGTGAAGCGATAGCCGGCCATCTGCATGCGCGCCACCCAGAAGAACAGGATGTCGTAGCCGGTGACCAGCACGTCGGTCGGGTAGAAGGTCCGGTAGAACGGGTCGTCCTCGTCCGGCCAACCCAGGGTCGAGAACGGCCACAGGTTGCTGCTGAACCAGGTGTCGAACACGTCCTCGTCGCGCACCAGGCGCTTACCCGCGTTCTCGGGCAGGTCGGTCGGGTCGACCATCGGATCGCTCAGCGGCGGCAGGTGCACCGTACCGTCCTCGTCGTACCAGGCGGGGATCCGGTGCCCCCACCACAACTGCCGGCTCACGTTCCACGGTCGCAGGCGGGCCAGCCAGTCGCGGTTCACCTTCTCGTACCGCTCCGGTACGATCCGCATCTCGCCGTCGTCCAACCCCTGCAGCACCCGCGCCGCAGCGGTCTGCGTGTCGTAGAACCACTGCAGCGACACGATCGGCTCGACCGGCACGCCGGTGCGCTGCGACAGCCCGATCGCCACCGTGTGCTGGGTTCGGTCGACCAGAGCGCCGTCCGCGACCAGCGCTTCGGTCACGACCTGGCGTGCTTCGAAACGGTCCAGTCCGCGGAACGCTTCGGGCACCAGCTCGCCCTGCATCCGTGCGTCCAGCCCGATGACGGACGGGCGGGCCAGGCCGTGCCGCTCGCCGATCTCGAAGTCGGTCGGGTCGTGCGCCGGCGTGATCTTGAGCGCGCCGGTACCGAAGTCGGGCTCGACCGCTTCGTCGGTGATCACCGGAATCCAACGGTCGGTGAGCGGAATGCGCGCTTCGCCGCCGACCAGGTCCGCGAAGCGCGGGTCGCCCGGATGCACCGCGATCGCCTGATCGGCGAAGATCGTCTCCGGACGGACGGTGGCGATGCGGACGGTGCCGCCCCCGCGCAGTTCGTACGCCAGCGTGATCAGTTCGCCAGGACGCTCCTCGCGCTCGACCTCCAGGTCGGAGAGGGTGGTGCGGCTCTCGGGGTCCCAGTTCACGATCCGTTCGCCGCGGTACACCTCGCCGGCGTGCGCCAACTCCACGAACTGCCTGCGCACGGCGCGGGACAGCCCCTCGTCCATGGTGAAGCGGCTGCGGCTCCAGTCGGCGCTGACGCCGAGCCGCTGCAGCTGCCCCTCGATGATGCCGCCGTAGCGTTCCTTCCAGGCCCAGACGCGCTCCATGAACGCGTCACGCCCCAGCGCGTGCCGGTCCGTGCCCTCGCGCTGCAGTTCGCGCTCGACCACCACCTGGGTGCTGATGCCAGCGTGATCGCTGCCGGGCTGGAACAACGCCTCGAAGCCCTGCATCCGCTTGAAGCGGATCAGGGTGTCGATCAGGGTGTTGTCGAAGGCGTGCCCCAGGTGCAGGTTGCCGGTGACGTTGGGTGGGGGAATGACGATGGTGAACGGCGGTTTGCCGCTGTGCGGATCGGCGCAGAACGGCGCCTCGGCCCAACGCTTCGCCCAGCGACCCTCGGCGGTGGCCGGGTCGTAGCTGGACGGTAGGTCGCGGGCGGTGCCGGCCTTGGGATCGTGCGGTGCCTCGGGCATCGGGTCCTCCTGCGGAACCCGCCGAGACGCATGGGCGGCGGGCCCGACCGTGGGGTCCGGGCGGACGAGGCCGTGTAGCCCCGCGGTACCACCGCCGCTTCCTCGCACGCCGTGCGAGACGCTCGCATCCGCGCTGTCGGGGCGGAACCCGGAGGGTCTACTGGGCGTTGGGCCGGACGGACCGACGCCGTTCTTCCTCGACGGTCGCGGCCGGACGTTCCGGCGCGACCGGGCGGGCGACGTTCGGCGAGGACGGCTCGACCCCGGATCGCAGCCGGGAACGTCCCGACCGGGGCTCTCTGGCGAGCCGGAAGGCGCCTACTCCTCCCGCACAGGAGGTCATGCTAGCAGCCGGTCACACCACCGGCAAGGTATTGCGCGCCTGCTCGGCCAGGCGCCTGCCCAACGCGCGCGCCGCGAAGCGAAGCGCATGCGCTTGCGACGTGTCGGGATGGCTCAACACCAGCGGCGTCCCGTCGTCTCCGCTCTCGCGCACGCTGCGCGAGATCGGCACCTGCCCCAGCAGCGGAACCCGTTCGGCCTCGCACCAGGCGCGCGCGGCGCCCTCGCCGAAGATCGGGTCGCGGGCGCCGTCGGGCAGCTCGTACCAGCTCATGTTCTCGATCGCGCCCAGGACCGGGACGTGCGTCTTGCGCATCATGGTGTGCGCCCGCCGCACGTCGGCCAGCGACATCTCTTGCGGGGTGGTGACCAGCACCGCGCCGCTGACGGTGGCCAACTGCGTGAGGGACAGTTGCACGTCGCCGGTACCGGGCGGCAGGTCGACGATCATCACGTCCAGCTCGCCCCACACGGTCTGCTCCAGCATCTGCTTGAGGGTGCCGTGCAGGATCGGGCCGCGCCAGGTGAGCGCTTGGCCGTCCTCGACCAGGTTCGCGATCGAGATCAGCTTGACGCCGTGGGCCCGCAGCGGAAGGATCCGCTTCTCCTCGTCCGCCATCAGGCGCTTGCCCTCCACCGCGAACATCTTCGCCTGCGACGGCCCGTAGATGTCGGCGTCCAGCAAACCCACCGCGGCCCCCTCCACCGCGAGGGCGGCCGCCAGGTTGGCGGCGACGGTCGACTTGCCCACGCCGCCCTTGCCGGACCCCACCGCCACCAGGTGGCGGATGCCGGGGAGCGCTTCGGGGCCGGCGGCGCCGTCGAACGACGCGGCGAAGGCGACGTGTACCTCGTCCGCCCCCGCGTCGCGCAAGGCATCGACCACCGATCGCTCCAGCGCG
>JBBDSD010000412.1:0-2825 GCA_040905065.1 Trueperaceae bacterium
CGGAGTTCGCGGCGATCGTGACGAACCTGCGCACGCTGCTCGGCACCGGACTGTCCGACGTGTTCTGGCTGGCGGTCGCGATCACGGCGGCGGCGCTGATCGCATCGATGCTGCTTCCGTCGGCCGAACTCACCGACGAAGATCCCCAGGAAGATCCCCAGGAGGCCTCCGGCGCGTCCGGTCCCTCGCCCCGTCGGTCGGGTGGGAGCGCCTCCGGCGGTGGAGGCCCGTACGCTCCCGCGCGGACCGCCAGAGGCCGCGCACGCTAGCGCGCGGCTCGCCTGCGGCGCGTCACGACGCGTCGCCTGAAGCGATCCCGCCCGCGTCCACGTGCAGCGTGCGGAACCGTTCGATCGTGCGCGACCGCTCGAACTGCGTGCGCAGCGCCTCGGCCCCCTCGCCGTCGGCCGCCATGCGCGCGAAGGTCGCGGTCGTCTGCGAGGCGTGGGCCTGCAGCGCCCGCATCTTCCGGTCGCCGAAGGCACGCACGTCGACCACCACGTCGGCCGGTCCCAGTTCGGCGTCCAACGCGTCGCGGTCGCCGACCGCCACCGCCCACAGCGTCGGACGGTCCTGGGCGGGCAGCGAACGGACCGCGCGCACCACCGCCTCGCCCATGGCGTCGTGATCGGGATGCACGGCACGTCCCGGGAAGAAGGTCACCACCAGGTCCGCGTGCGTATCCCGGATCGTCTGGGCGATCCGTTCGGCCAGGACGTCCGGATCCTCGAACTCGACCGTCTTGTCGCGCAGGCCCATCAGGCGCGGCTCGCAGCCCAGGATCCGGCAGGCGTCGCGCAACTCGGCCTCGCGCACGTCGCGCAACGTCTCGCGGTTCGCGAAGAACGGCACGCCCATGTTGCGGCCCATGTCGCCGTGCGTGCCGCACAGGTAGGTGACCGGCACGCCGGCGTCGGCGTGCATGGCGATCGTCCCGCCGGTCGCGAAGCTCTCGTCGTCCGGGTGGGGGAACGCCACCAGCAGGTGCCTCCGCGCGACCGGACCGTGCACGGTGGGCGTCTCGAGGTCGTTTCCGGCGCCGGCTACGACCTCCGGGCCGGCGTCGCGACGCGCGCCGCCGCTCACGCCGCCCCCTCCCGGAACGGCCGCTCGCTCAGTTCGAACGCCATGCGCAACCGTCCCTGATCGTCGTAGCCCGCCATCAGCAGCGCGCCGTCCTCGGTTTCCGTCGCGTGCGTCAGGCCGTCGCCGTACACCCATCCGTCGTCGGTCTTCAGGCCCACCCGGTACGGTCCCGTGCCGCGGACCGCGCCGCGCCGGTACCGGATCCGCGCGTTGCGGACGAAGGCGATGCACGGCGGCAGCTTCTCCGGTCCCATCGCCGAGTAGGTCCCGGTGGTGGTCTCCAGATGGAGGTACACCTCGCTACCGGCGCGACGGTCCAGGCTGCGTTGCAGGCGTTCCGGATCGATCTCGTCCATGGTCGGGGCCCTCCTCGGCCGGCACCGCGCAGCATACCGCCGGTCGTCAAGAGGGCGGTTCCGCATCGGACGGCGTCTTGGCCAAGAATCGGCGCAACCGATCCAGCGGCCAGGCGTTGATCACCCGGTCCGCGGTGGCCCACGCCCGGCGCGCCTGCAGCACCCCGTGCTCCAGCACCGCGATCCCTTCCGGCGCGTGCGCATCGGAGGCGACACTGATCGGAACACCCGCCTGCAGCGCCACGCGCGCCCAGCGGTCGTTCAGGTCCAAACGCGCCGGGTTGGCGTTGATCTCGAGCGCCACGCCGTTGGCTGCCGCCGCATGGATCACCGCGTGCAGATCGATGCGGATCCCCTCGCGCCGCCCGATCAGGCGGCCGGTCGGGTGCGCCAGCACGTTCACCTGCGGATGCTGCAGCGCGCGCACCACCCGCTCCGTCTGCCGGTCCTCGGGCAGGTCGAAGCCGCCGTGCACGCTTATGATCACCAGGTCCAGGCGCTCCAGCATCTCGTCGTCCATGTCCAGCGATCCGTCCGGGTGGACGTCGACCTCCAGCCCGCGCAGGACCGTCAGACCGGGCACCTCGCCGTCCAGCTCGTCCAGCGCACGCCACTGCCGCAGCAGCTTGTCGCGGTCCAAGCCCCCGGTCATGCGCAGCGCGGGGCCGTGATCGGTGAACGCGAGGACCGACAGGCCCGCCTCCCGTGCGGCGCGCATCATGGCGAGCAGGTCGCCCCGCCCATCGCTCCAGTCGCTGTGCACGTGCAAGTCCGCGATCAGGTCGCTGCGTTCCAGCAGGCGCGGCAGACGGTCGTCCTCCGCCGCCGCGATCTCGCCGCGGTCCTCGCGCAGTTCCGGCGCGATCCACGGCAGGTCCAGCGCACGGTAGATGCCGGCCTCGTCCTCGCCCGCCACGCGCTGGTCGCCGTTCTTGCGCCAGAGGCCGTACTCGTTGAGCGTCAGGTCCCGCGCCGCGGCGCGCTGCCGCAGCCGCACGTTGTGCGCCTGGCTGCCGGTGAAGTACTGCAACGCCGCGCCGAACCCCTCCGCCGCGATGGTGCGCAGGTCCACCTGCAGGCCGCCGGAGAGGACCACGCTGCTCTTGTCGCGACCGGAACCGAGCACGCGCTCCACGTCGTCGTACGCCCGCAAGCGCGCCATGGTCGCGTCCTGGTCGCTGGTGAGCGCGAGCAGGTCCAGATCCCCGACCGTGTCGCGTCCCCGTCGGTAGCTGCCGGCCAACTCCAGGCGCTGGACCGAACCGTCGTCGCGCAGCCATGCCAGCAGCGGCGTCACCGTCCTCGCGGCGTCGGCGCGCCGGGTCCGTTCGGCGAAGCGGCGCACCGACGCCACGCCTTCTACGATCCGGTCCTGGGTCTTGG
>JBBDSD010000413.1:0-4160 GCA_040905065.1 Trueperaceae bacterium
CTGCTGGGCGCCGCGGCCGGCTGCTTCCTGGGGGCGACCGCGTCGTTCGCCCGCATCCGCGAGGAGCCGGGGCACGCCAAGGGCGGCCGCAACGCGCTGCAGGAGGCCCGCGTCGGGGTGCGGCTTCTTCGCGACGTGCCCGGCTTCCGCGCGTTCGTGACGGCGCGGGCGCTTCTGCTGGCGGTGCCGTTGGCGCTGCCGTTCCTGACGGTGTTCGGTCGCGAGCACGTGGACGCGACGCTGGGCGGGCTGGGCATCTTCGTGGCGGCGAACGCGCTGGCCGCCAGCCTGGCCAGTCCCGCCTGGGGTCGCGCGGCGGATATGGCGGCGCACCGCACCATGGCGCTGGGTGGCGCCGTGTCACTGCTGGCGGTGGCGTGGGCGTTCGCCCTGGCGTGGGGACCGGTGCCGGACGAGTGGCGCACCGCCTGGGCGTACGTGCCCGCCTACCTGCTGGCCGGCGTCGGTTACGCCGGCGTGCGGCTGGGCCGCAAGACGTACCTGGTGGACGCCCCGCCGAAGGACGACCGCCCCACCTGGGTGGCGGTAGCGAACACCGCCATCGGCGGCGCTACCGCGCTGGGCGCCGCGATCGGCCTGACCGCCGCCTGGTGGGGGGCGAGCGGAACGCTGGTGGCCTTTTCTGCGCTGACCGTGATCGGGTGCGTGGCGGCCTGGCGTCTGCCGGCGGCAGCCGATCTGCGCGCGCGGGCCGAAGGCGAGCGGGCGGAAGGCGAGCCGACGTGACCCGCATCCCGCTCCCCTACCACCAGGCCGCTTCGGAGGCGCTCGGCGACGCGCAGCAGCGCGCCAACCTGCGGACCGTGACCGGCCACATCCGCGCCAAGCGGGCGCAGGTCACCTCGGAGCTGCCGGACTGGGAGGCGCTGCGCGAGGCGGGGGAGCGGATCAAGGATCACGTGCTGCGCAACCTGGGCAGCTACCTGCCACGGCTGGAGGAGCGGGTGACCGCGGCGGGCGGGACGGTGCACTGGGCCCGCGACGCGGCCGAGGCGAACGGCATCGTGCGCCGGTTGGTGGCGGCCACGGGCGAGCGCGAGGTGGTCAAGGTCAAGTCGATGACGACCGACGAGATCGGACTCAACGAGGCGCTGGCCGAGGACGGCGTGGTCGCGATCGAGACCGACCTGGCGGAGCTGATCGTGCAGCTGGCCGAAGAGGAGCCGTCGCACATCCTGGTCCCGGCGATCCACAAGAATCGGGCCGAGATCCGGGCGTTGTTCCTACGCGCCTTCGAGCTGGACCCGTCGGAGCTGAGCGACGACCCGCGCGCCCTGACCGCGGCCGCGCGCCGCTTCCTGCGGGCGCGCTTTTTGGACGCGCGGGTGGGGATCAGCGGCGCCAACGTCGCGGTGGCGGAGACCGGCACGGTCGGCGTGGTCGAGAGCGAAGGCAACGGCCGTATGTGCACCACCCTGCCGGACACGCTGATCACGGTGATGGGGATCGAGAAGCTGGTGCCCGCCTGGCGCGACGTGGAGGTGCTGCTGCAGCTGCTGCCGCGCAGCGCGACGGCCGAGCGGATGAACCCGTACACCAGCTTCTGGACCGGCGTGCACGACGGTGACGGGCCGGAGGCGTTCCATCTGGTGCTGCTGGACGCCGGGCGCTCCCGCACGCTGGCCGACGACGTGGGCCGCGCCACGCTGCGCTGCATTCGCTGCAGCGCCTGCCTCAACGTCTGTCCGGTGTACGAGCGGGTGGGCGGGCACGCCTACGGCTCGGTCTACCCCGGCCCGATCGGCGCGATCTTGAACCCGCAACTGCGCGACGTAAAGCGCGACCGCGAGCTGCCGTACGCCAGCACCCTCTGCGGAGCCTGCTACGACGTCTGTCCGGTCCGGATCGACATTCCCAGCATCCTGGTGGAGCTGCGTCGCCGCGTGGTGACGCAGCGGCGCAGGGAGGCGCCGTTGGGCGTGCCGTCGCTGGAAGACGCCGCGCTGCGGGCCGCGGCGGCCACCTTCGCGTCGCGGAGGCGCTACGAGGCGGCGCAGCGGCTGCTGCGGATGGGGCAGCGCCCGTTCGTGCGGCGGGGAGGCGGCGCGGGCGGTACGGGCGCGACGGACGGCGGCGGCGACGTCCTCCGGTCGCTGCCCGGCCCGCTGGCCGGCTGGAGCGCGGTGCGCGACCTGCGGCCACTGCCGCGTCGCAGCTTTCGCGACTGGTGGCGCGACCGGAGCCGGTCGTGAGCGCCAGCGACGAGACCGACCGGGACCGGAGCGCCCGGGACGACATCCTGGCCCGCGTGGCGCGCGCCACCGAGGGCGTGCGGGACGACGATCCCGACGCGGCGTACGCCGCACTGCCACGGGCCTACCGCGAAGCGGACGACCTGACGCCGACAGCACGGCTGGACCGGTTCGAGCAGCGCCTGGTCGACTACGGCGTGGACGTGGTGCGGTCGCGCCCGGACGAGGTGCCCGAACGGCTGATCGCCGAGCTGGCCCGACGTCGCGCGCACCGCGTCGTGCTGCCGCGCGGCCTGCCGCCGGCGTGGCGCCTGCGGCTGCGCGAGCTGCAGCCGGTGGCGGACGACGCCGACCCGCTGGATCTGGACGGCGCGCACGCGACCGTGAGCGAGTGCGACGTGGCGATCGCCGAGACCGGCACGATCGTGCTGAGCGGTGGGCCCGGCCAGGGCCGACGCGCCGCGTCGCTGGTGCCCGACCTGCTGCTGTGCGTGGTGCCGGCGTCCCGCTTGGTCGGGACCGTGCCGGAGGCGACCCGGCGGCTGCAGGCGCGGGTGGTCGCCGGGGCGGCGCTGACCTGGATCTCGGGACCCTCCGCCACCAGCGACATCGAGCTGGTGCGCGTCGCGGGCGTGCACGGGCCCCGGCGGTTGCTGGTGCTGCTGGTCACCGACGGTCCGCCTGGCGCGTAGGCGTCTGGGCGTCGCTCGACTCCTCGCTCCCCGCGTCCCGTTCGGCCTCGAGCAGGAACGTCGCGAACGCCCTCGCGGCGTGCGACGCGAACTCCGGCCCAGGCGCGAGCAGGGTGAAGGCGCGCCGCACCCCGCCCGCTCCCAGCGGCACCGCCCGCAACTCGCCGCGCGCGAGTTCGTCGTGCACGGCGCTGCGAGAGAGGAACCCGAGCCCGATGCCGGCGCGCACGGCGCGCTTCAGTGCTTCGGGTTCGTCCAGCTCCAGGCGCACCCGCGGTCGCGCGCCCACCCGGTCCAGCCAGGCCTGCACCACGTCGCGCGTGCCGGAGCCCCGTTCGCGCCAGACCAGGTCCACGCCGTGCAGGTCCTCGCCGCGCAAGCGCTTCCGCTGCGCCAGGGGGTGCCGGGGCGCAATGATGGCCACGATCTCGTCGTCCTGCAGCGCCACGGCCCGGTGCACGTCGGGGCTCAGGCGCTGCCAGGACTCCTGCGTCCCTTCGACCAGCGCCAGGTCCACGCGGCCGCCGGCCAACGCCTCGACCGCGTCGTGCGTGTTGACGGAGCGGACCCGCGAACGGACGCCCGGCCAGCGGGCGTGGAAGGCGCCCAGCCGCTGCGGAAGCCAGTAGTGCGCGATGGTGGTCGACGCCGCGATCGCCAGGCGGGCGTCGCGCAGGGCGCGGTCGTCGTCCGCCAATGCGTCGATCGAGGCCAGGACGCGTTCGACCGCTTCGGCGCGGGGGCGCAAGCGGAGGCCCAGCTCCGTGAGGCGCACCCCGCGCGGACCGCGCACGAAGAGCGGAGCGCCCACGGCCTGCTCCAACGCGTGGATCTGCGCCGTGACCGCCGGTTGGCTGCGGTGCAGAACGCGGGCGCCGGCGGTGACGCTGCCTTCGCGTGCGACGGCGAGGAAGCTGCGGAGCAGGTTCGGATCGAGGGGCACGCCCCATGCTATCGGATATGCCAATGTCTGCATCACCAGCATTGACTTCTCCTGATGGCGCGACCGGGCGTACGGTACGTTGCGTGACCGACCCCGCTCCGAGCGAAGTCCCCTCCCGCCGCCGGTCGTGGCTCCCCGGCGCCGTCGCCTGCGCCCTACTGGCCTCGCTCGCGTATCCGGTCGCGACCGTGCCGCCCGCCCAGGCGCTGGGTCCGCTGGTGCTTGCGCTGCTGCTGGGCGCCGGCCTGCGCGGGCTCCTGAGCGCGCCACCGGTCCGGGTCACCTTCCTGGGTGGCCTGGGCGAAATCGGCC
>JBBDSD010000413.1:4170-4641 GCA_040905065.1 Trueperaceae bacterium
GCCGCCACGGCGTGGCTGGAACCGGGCGCGGCGTGGGCGGCGGGACCGCTGCTCAAGTTCGGCGTGGTGCTGCTGGGCGCACGCTTGGACGCGCGGGTGCTGATCGAGCTGGGGCCCTGGGTGTTGGTCGTGGTCGCGGCGGGCGCGGGCGTCGCCTACCTGGTGGCCGACGGCGCGGGGCGTCTGCTGGGCCTGCCGCGCGACCTGCGGCGCCTGATCGGCGTGGGCACCGCCATCTGCGGCGCCAGCGCCATCGCCGCCGCCGCGCCGATCGTGCGGGCCGATGCGTCGCGCGTGTCGCTGGCGGTCGCCACCATCAGCCTGGTCGGCAGCGCCGGCGTGGCCGCCTTCGCCGTAGCGCAGGCCGTGATCGCGCCGGATCCCGGGCTGCTGGGCGCTTGGGCCGGCGCGACGCTACAGGAGGTCGGCCAGGTGGTGGCGGCCGGTTCGCTGGGCGGCGCCGCCCCGGCC
>JBBDSD010000413.1:4651-17172 GCA_040905065.1 Trueperaceae bacterium
TGCTCGACTATGTCCCCGACGCCGACCTGGCCGGGCTATACTCCGGCGCGGCGCTTTTCGCCTTCCCGTCGCTGTATGAGGGCTTCGGCTTTCCAGTGCTGGAGGCCATGGCGTGCCACACGCCGGTGGTGTGCGCCAACAGCTCGTCGCTGCCGGAACTGGCCGGGGACGCGGCGCTGCTGGTCAAGTTGAACCGCGTGGTGCTGCTTGCACCCGCCCTGCTGCTGCTGAGCGCGACGACGCGCCCCGCCCGTGCGAGCGGCACCGCTCCCGTCGGCACTGCTCCCTTCGGCGGAGCACCCTTCGGCGGCGCCCCGGCGGGGCAGGCTCGCCTGGGAGCGCTGGCAGGGCGGTCGCCGGTGCCGCCGTTCGTGCTGGGCTTCCTGGCGCTGGGGACCGTGGTGTCCGTAGGGTGGGTGCCTCCGGCCGCGGCGGACCTCCTGGCGACCGGCGGCACGCTGGCGACGGCGGCCGCCATGGCCGGGCTGGGGTTCGGCATCGACGCTGGCGCCGTTCGCCGGGACGGGGGCGGCGCCGTAGCGACGGGGACCGCCTCGTTCCTCGTCCTGACGGCGTTGGCGGTCCCCGCTTTCCTGATCATTGCGTTCTAGGCGCAGCGGTGCCCGGCATCCCGCCGATCCGCGGCGCCGGCGTCAATCGACCCGCTCGACCCGGATCTGACCGATGCCGCCGGCCGCGACGTTCAGGCCGGCCAGGCGCAGGGAGCGCAGGTCCAATCGGGATTCGCCCACGCCGTGGGCCAGGTCGAAGCGGGCCCGCTCGACGTCGGCCACGTCGTACGTCACGCTGCGGGGCACGACCGGTCCCCCGCCCGGCGTCAGGCCGAACACCTGCACCGCCGCCACCGCGACCAGCACGGTGCCACCACGATCGCCCAGCGCCAACGACCGCGCGTCAGGATGTCCGCACCTCCTCGCTTCGCCTCGCGGCGTCCGTCCTGCAGGGTGCCCTGCGCTTCGTCAAGAAGGTGGAGGAGATCCGTCCCCGCCGCCGGGAGCGACCGGACGCCGAGCGTCTCCGATCGTGATGCCGTACCAGACGGAGCCGACCCAGCGCCGGGCGTGGACCGGTACGCGCTCGATCCGGACCTCGAGCCCCAGCTCCAGCGCTTGGTCCAGCCCCTCGCGAATGGCGCGGGCGGCGCTCCAATCCACCAGTCCGCAGCCGGACAGGTCCACCACCAGCGTGTCCACGTCGGCGTGGTCGGACAGCAGCGCGGGGATCGCTTCGTCGAACCTCTGTGCGCTGCCGTACCAGAACACCCCGATCGGCGCGATGCGGACCGTGCCGTTGTCGCGCCGGACGTCCAGGCGCAGGTGCTGCTCGCGGCGCAGGTGCTGCCCGATCGCGAGCAGGACGCCGATCAGGACCGCCTCGTCGATGCGGGGGGCCAGCGCCAGGGTGAGGACGAAGGTGGCGATCGCGATCACGCCCTGCGAACGGCTGTCGCGCAGCACCGACCACAGTTCGGCCGGCCGGATCAGCGAGGTGAGCGCCGCCAGGATCACGCCCGCCAGCACCGCCCGCGGCAGCGGTTCCAGCAGCGGCGTGAACGGCAGGGCGGCCAGCAGCGCCAGGCCGGTCACGAAGCCGCTCCAGCGGGAGGTGGCGCCGGCCATGCGCGCCACCGCGCTGCGCGAGAAGCTGGCGCCGACCGGGAAACCGCCGAACGCGCCCGACGCCAGGTTGGCGACCCCTTGCGCCACGAACTCGCGACCGGGACTCCACGGACGCCGGGCGCGCGACGCCAGGTCCCGACCGATCGACGCCGCCTCGCTGAAGCCGACCAGCGCCAGCACCAGCGCGCCGACCAGAAGTCGCGGGATCGCCTCCCACGGGAGATCCAGCCGCATCCGCGGCAGGGCGTCCGTGATCGGACCGACGACCGGGCCGCCGTAGCCGACCAGGCGACTCACGATCAACGCCGCCACCACCGCGATCAGCACGCCGGGCAGCAGCGGGTGCAGACGCCGCGCGAGGTGCACGATCGCGATCGTGCCGAACGCGAAGCCGATGGCGATCGGGTCCCACACCTGGGGCGAGCGGATCGCCCGCCAGGCGGAGCCCAGCACGTCGCCCGTGGCCGGCACGCCCAGGGCGGACGGCAGCTGCGAGGCGGCGATCAGGACGGCGGCGGCGTTCAGGAAGCCGAGGCGGACGGAGCGCGACAGCAGGTAGGCGATGCGGCCCCAGCCCAGCACGCCGATGAGCACGCGGATGGTGCCGACCAGCAGCGCCAGCACGGCGGCCAACGCCATCCAGCGATCGCCGCCGGGCACGGCCAACGCCGAGAGGGTGCCGAACGCCAGCAGGCTGGTGGTCGCGACCGGGCCGACCTGCACCTCGCGGGCGGAGAGGAACGGGGCGGCCAGCAGCAGGGCGGGCACGATCGCCCAGAGACCGGCGACCGGCGGCATGCCGGCCAGTTCGGCGTACGCCAGGGCCTGCGGGAGCGCGACCAGCGCGACGCTGACGCCGGCGACCAGGTCGGCGACGCTGGGAGGGGCGATGCGAAGTCCGAAGCGCTCGGCCACGCGGCCGAACGTATCACGCTACGCGGGCGTGCCCCGCCAGCGGTTCGGCACCTCGCGGCGTCGTGCACCACGCCCGGCGTGCGAGCCGGTCCGCTACGCGTCGGTCGCCGGGGCGACCTCCCGCTCTAGCCCCTCGATCCGTCCGCTGGCCAGGTCGTAGCGGCCGGCGCGCACCGTCAGGAGGCCGCTTCGGGAGCGTGCGCGCACGACCCGGTCGGCGGCCAGGCGCCCGGCGGTCGCGTCGGCGTGGCGAAGGACGGCGTCGTCGTGCTGCGCCGCCCGGTCGCCGTCCGGATCGGCGTCGATCGCAGCGCGGGCGGCGGCGGCGATGTCGCGCAGCAGCGGTCCGTCGGTCGGGCCGCCGCTGCGCAGCGCGTCCAGCGCCAGGCCCACCGCCCCGCACGAGCGGTGCCCGATCACCAGCACGACCGGCACCTCCAGCGCTTGCACCGCGTAGTGCACGCTGGCCAGGGCGTCGTCGCCGACCACGTGCCCTGCGATGCGAACGGTGAACAGGTCGCCGAGGCCCTGGTCCAGCACCACGCTGGGCGGAACGCGCGCGTCGGAGCACGCCACGATCGCGGCGATCGGTCGGTGGCGGGTCCGCTGCGCCTCCCGGTCGCGGGGGGCCTGGTGGGGGTGGCGGAGCCGCCCGGCGGCGTAGCGGGCGTTGCCGGCGATCAACGCTTCGATCACCGCGGCGGGCGTGCGGTCGGTCGGTTCGATGCGGTCTTCGTGGTTCACGGTTCGAGCATGGCACGGTCCCGCCCGGGAGCGTCGGCACCGCCGGACGGGGTGGGGAGCGGCAGGCCCACGGCGCGTACGGCGTGCTCGACGGTGAGGTGATCGCTGGCCTCGTCCCGGTCGTACCAGCCGGCCCGCTGCAGGACGTCGCGGACCGGGCCCTTCACGCCGGCCAGGTGCAGCCGCACCTCCTGCCGGGTCAGCGTGCGGGCGCGCTCCCGGAGCGCTTCGACGGCGACGGCGTCGACGTCGGCGACGCCGGTCATGTCCAAGATCACGTGCCGCAAGCGGGGCCGGTCGGCCAGCGCGTCGACCAGCTGCCGGTCCAGGAACGCCATGTTCGCGAAGTAGAGGCTCTCGTCCGGGCGGGTCAGGTACGCCTCCGGCCAGGTGACGGCGTGCGGGAAACGTCGCACGTTGCGGAACACCCGCTCCTTGGGCAACCAACCGAGTTCGGCGGTGTGGGGGCGGGCGCTGCGGGCGACGACCACCAGTAGCGAGAACGCCACTCCGATTAGGATGCCGGTCTCGATCCCCAGCGACAGCGTGGCCGCGAAGGTGACGGCCAGGGTGACGGCGTCGATCGGCTTGACCCGCCACAGGTGGCGGGGCGCCTTCAGATCGATCAGGCCGGCGACGGCGACCATCACGATCGAGGCCAATACCGCGTTCGGCAGGTAGAAGAACAGATCGGTCAGGAACGCCACCGTGACCAGCACCAGCGCGGCGGTGATCACGCCGGCCAGCTGCGTGCGGGCGCCGGCCTGGTCGTTCACCGCACTGCGGCTGAACCCGCCGGTCACCGGGTAGCCGCGGAACAACGAGCCCGCCAGGTTGGCGACGCCCAGGCCGATCAGTTCGCGGTCGGCGTCTATTTTTTGCGGGTGGCGGGCGGCCAGGGCGCGCGCGACGGCCACCGACTCGACGAAGGCGATGAGGGCGATGGTCAGCGCTGCGGGCGCCATCGCGACCAGGGCGCTCCCGACGCCCAGGGCTGGATCGTGCAGACCTGCGGGGGTCGCGCCGCCACCGAATCCGGGCAGCCCGAGGTCGGGCAGGCCGGCCGGGACCGATCCGACGATGGCCACGCCGCGCTCGTGCAGTCCGAACGCCCAGGTGGCGACGCTGGCGCTCACGATCAGCAGCAGCGGGCCGGGCAGGCGCCGGGCGTAGCGCCGCACTGCGAGCAGCAGCGCGATGCCGGCCAGGCCCAGCAGCACGGTGGGACCGTGGGCCTGCCCGATGCGGGCGGCCGCTTCGGCGACCAGCCCCACCACGGACGCGTCGCGCGGCAGGTCGATCCCCAGCAGGTGCTTCGCTTGACTCAGGCCGATCACCAGCGCGGCGGCGCTGGTGAAGCCGCTGATCACGGCGTGCGACAGGAAGGTCGCCAGGTAGCCGGCGCGCGCCAGCCCCAGCGCCAGCTGGACCAGGCCGACCGCCGCCATCAGCAGCGCGGCCAGCGCCACGAAGGCGGGGCTTCCGGGTTCCGCCAGCGCCGAGACGGCGGTCAGGGTCAGCAGCGACACGATCGCGACCGGACCGACCGCCAGCTGCCGCGACGAGCCGAACAGGGCGTACGCCAGCAGGGGGACGGTCGATGCGTACAGGCCGACCACCGGCGGCAGGCCGGCCAGCAGGGCGTACGCCATCGCTTGCGGCACCAGCATGACGGCGGTGATCAGGCCGGCGTTCAGGTCGGCCGGTAGGTCGCGGCGGTCGTAGCGCGCGAGCACGCCGAGCAGCGGAACGGCGCGTTCCCAGCGGGACGCCGCGCCGCGCCGCTGCGTGCGCGGCGCGGCGTCTCGTTCGTCGCCCGCTGGGGTGCGGTCAGGCGAGGTGGGGGACATGCGCGACCGGTCGACGCGTCGTGCCGGAGGGGGCAGTGGGGTCGGTCGCTCCCGAGCTCACGCGGGGACCGCGTCGCTACGGCCCTGGCGGGCGATCCAGGCGTCGTAGCCGCCGCGCAGCTCGCGGACGTCGGGATGGCCGTGCAGGCGCAGGACCGATGCGGCCACGGCGCTGCGGCCGCCGCTCTGGCAGTGCGCCACCAGCGGTGCGTCGGTGGGGACGCGGTCCAAATGCCAGCGGATGCGTCCGCTGTGCAGCTGCACGGCATCCTCGATGTGACCGGCCCGATGCTCGGTGGCGGCCCGGGTGTCCAGCACCTGGAAGGCGTCGCGGTGCCGGGCCAGGTCGTCCGGCTGCACCAGGGAGACCTGCGAGCGCGCGAACGGGGTCAGGTCGCTCACGAACCCCTCGAACCGGTCGATGCCGGTCCAGGAGAGCTTGTCGCGCAGCTGCGCGGCGTGGCGCGCGTCTTCGGCCAGGACCACGATGCCGGCGTCGTCTTGTTCCGGATCGATGGCGTAGCTGGCGTAGGTAGCGAAGTTGCTGCCGCTGGGGACGAACAGCGCGCCGTCGACAGCGTCCTGGTGCCAGTCGGCCAGGGTGCGGGTGTCGAGGAACAGGATCTCGCCGGCGGCGAGGCGACGGGCGGTCGCCTGCGGGTCCAGACGGGGCGGCTCCGGACGTTCGCCCAGCAGCGCGGGGCCGCTCAGGTTCCAGCGTTTCATGCGTCCGAAGTAGGCGGGCGCGTCCGGTTGGTCGGCCAGCAGCTGCTCGGTGAAGCGTGCTTCGTCGTTCGCCTGCACGGCGTCGGTCCACCAGGCGGTGAGGCGCTCGTAGCCGACGGTGGTGCTGGGTACGGCGCCGAGCGCCTTGCCGCACGCCGATCCCGCTCCGTGGCCGGGCCAGACCTGGACGTGATCGGGAAGGGTCAGGAAACGGTCGCGCAGGCTGGCGAACAGATCCGTGGCACCGGCGAAGCGGGTGCCTTCGCCGCCGGCCGCTTCGTCCAGCAGGTCTGGGCGTCCGACGTCGCCGACGAACACGAAGTCGCCGGTGAGGATCATCGCCGGCTGGTCGCTGGTAGCGCCGTCGGTCACCAGGAACGACAGGTGTTCCGGCGTGTGGCCGGGGGTGTGGATCGCTTCGATGCGGACGTTGCCGGCGTGGACCACGTCTCCGTCGTGCAGGGGCCGGTGCGGGAAGGGGGGGGTCCAGTCGGGCCCGCCTTCGGCGCTGAGCCAGAGCCGTGCGCCGGTGCGGTCGGCCAGTTCGCGGGCGCCGGACAGGTAGTCGGCGTGGACGTGCGTGTCAGCGACGTCGGTGATGCGCAGTCCAGCCTCGTCGGCGGCGCGCAGGTAGACGTCTACGTCGCGGCGAGGGTCGACGACGATCGCTTCGCCGCTGGCTTGGCATCCGATCAGGTAGCTTCCTTGGGCGAGGTCGCCGTCGTAGACGTGCTGTGCGTGCATGATCGCTCCTTACCGCAGGTCGCGCCTGCTCTTGCTCCCGATCGTACCTTGCTCCCGATCTTATACCCCCAGGGGGTATCGCCGTCAAGTCGTTCGCGACAGTCCACCGCACCACCCGGAGGCCGCCGGTCTGCTACCTTGCCTGGCGGAGGAGCCATCCCACATGATCCAACGTACGCTGCACACCCTGACCGCGACCTTGGTGCTGGCGTGGGTCGCGCTGGCCTTCGCCCAGGACCGGCCCGCCACCATCGCCGACGCCATCCGCGCCGAACCGTCCCTGACGGAATTCGCCGACCTGCTGGACCAGACGGGCCTGCTCGGTCACCTGGGCGCACCGGGACGCTTCACCTTCTTCGCTCCGAGCGACCGCGCCTGGTCCACGATCGACGCGCGCGTGCTGCGGGACCTGCGGCGCGACCGCGGCGCCTTGGAGGGGGTCGTGCGTCACCACCTGGTGATCGGCGCCTCGCCGCTGCGCGCCCTCCGGCGTCTGGACGCCGTCACCACGCTGCAGACCACGCGCCTGCTGGTGCACCGCACCGGAGACGACGTACGCGTCGCAGGCGTCCGGCTCGCCAACGAGGGCATCGAGACCGGCAACGGCGTGCTCTACGTCGTCGATCGGGTCCTGATCCCCGACGCGTCGTACATGATCAAGGATCTGCTCGCCAGCCCCGGGCGCTGAGCTCCGCCCCGGAGTTCCGCGCCCCCCGTTCCGCACCACCGGAACGCGACGCCTGCCGGAGGTACGCATGCAGCACACGGGCCACTTTCCGAAACCGGGCGCCCTGGCGTCGTTCGGCATCGACGATGCCGGAACCGTCCACTGGAACCTGACCACGCCCGAGCTGTACGCCCAAGCGATCAAGCACGACGAAGGCCACCTCGTCCACCTGGGCCCGCTCGCCGTCGACACCGGCCGCTACACCGGCCGCTCCCCCAAGGACCGCTTCATCGTCCGCGACGACCGCAGCGAAGGCACCGTCGACTGGGGTCCCGTCAACCAAGCGATGACGCCATCCCACTTCGCCGCCGTCGAGCGCGGCATCCTCAACGCCACCACCGGCCGCGATCTGTTCGTGCAGGAGGTGTTCGTCGGCGCGCACGCCAGCTACCGCGTGCCGGTCCGCATCGTCACGCAGTACGCCTGGCACGCGCTGTTCGTGCGGAACCTGTTCGTGCGCCCCAACCGGCGCGCGTTGGACGGCTTCGAACCGGAGTACGGCATCCTGGACGTGCCCGCCTTCAAGGCCGACCCCGCCACCATGGGCACGCGCAGCAGCACCGTGGTCGCCATGAACCTGAGCAAGAAGCTGGTGCTGATCGGCGCCACCGAGTACGCCGGCGAGATGAAGAAGTCGGCGTTCGGCATGATGAACTTCGAACTGCCCGAACGAGGCGTCATGCCGATGCACTGCAGCGCCAACGTCGGGCCGTCGGACGAGGTCGCCGTCTTCTTCGGCCTCTCCGGCACCGGCAAGACCACCCTCTCCGCCAACCCCGACCGCACCCTGCTGGGCGACGACGAGCACGGCTGGTCGAATGATGGCGTCTTCAACTTCGAAGGCGGCTGCTACGCCAAGATCGAAAACCTCTCCGCCCAGGCAGAACCGGAGATCTTCGCCACCACCCGGCGCTTCGGCACCGTGCTCGAGAACGTCGTGGTCGATCCCGAGACGATGCGGGTGAACCTGAACGACACCAGCAAGACGCAGAACACGCGGGCCGCCTACCCGATCAGCCACATCCCCAACGCCAGCTCGACCGGGATCGCCGGCCACCCCAGCGACGTGGTGTTCCTCACCGCCGACGCGTTCGGGGTGCTGCCCCCGATCGCGAAGCTGACCCCAGAGCAGGTCGAGTACTACTTCCTGAGCGGCTACACCGCCAAGATCGCCGGCACCGAGCGCGGCGTCACCGAACCGGAGGCGACGTTCAGCGCCTGCTTCGGAGCGCCGTTCATGCCGCGCAGACCGGCCGAGTACGCCCGGCTGCTGTCGACCAAGCTGCGCGAGCACGGAGCCCAAGGCTGGCTGGTGAACACCGGCTGGACCGGCGGCCCGTACGGCGTGGGCCGCCGCATGTCGATCGCCCACACCCGGGCGATGCTGGACGCCGCCCTGGCGCACCGACTCGACGAGGTACCCACACGGGTCGACGCCGCCTTCGGGCTGCACGTACCGACCGCGTGCCCCGACGTGCCCAGCGAGATCCTGATCCCGCGCGACACCTGGGGCGACCCCGACGCCTACGAGCGCCAGGCGTCCGCCCTGGCCCGCATGTTCCACGACAACTTTCGCCGCTTCGAGCCGGACGTGACCGACGCGGTACGCGACGCCGGCCCGTCCGCCGGCCGGTGACCGCCGTACCGTTCGGCCGAGGAGGCACATGAAGACCCTGAAGGACAAAGCGATCGTGATCACGGGCGCCGGTGGCGTCGTAGCCGGCGACGTCGCCGAGTCGTTGGCCGAGGCCGGCGCACGACCGATTCTGGTCGACCGCGACCGGGTCCGGATCGAAGGACGGGCGGCCTCGTTCGGCACGATCGTCATCGAAGAGGACCTGATGAGCGAAGCGTCGGCCCATCGCGCAGCCGATGCGGCCCACGCCCGCATGGGCCGCATCGACGGTGTGGTCCACCTGATCGGTGCGATCGTGCCCGGACGTCTCGAGGAGGTGGACGACGCCGCTTTCGACGAGGCGTTCGACAGCAACGTGCGCACCCTGTTCCACGTGACACGCGCCTTCCTCCCGCACCTGCGCGCGCAGGAGGAGGCCTGGTTCGCCTCGATCGGCGCCAAGGAGGCGTTCCAGGGCGGATCGCCCGGCGCCGCGCTGTTCGCCGCCGCCAAGGGCGCCGCCGCCACGATGCTGCGCTCCCTGGACGCCGAACTGGCCGGGACCGGCGTCGACGTCACCATCGTGTCGCCGCTGGGCCCGATCGATACCGGCAGCGCACGCCGGCACCTGACGGAGCACGACCAGGCGTGGATCACCCCGCAGGCCGTCGCGCGCGCCTTCCGCGCCGCCGCTTTGGCCGGCGAGGGCGGGCGCCTGCTGGAGTTGCCGATCCACCCACCCCGCTGAGGCGGGGGCGCGTCACCGCCGGACGTGGGCCGGCGACGTGGAGGCTCGATGCCGAGCGAACCGAATCGCCCTCTCGACACCGTTCCCCTCTTCGCAGGCCTTCCTGACGAAGCGATCCGAGCTCTCGACGCCGCCGTCCGCTACGAACGCCACCCCGCCGGTAGCGTGCTCTTCCGCCAAGGCCAGCCCGGCGACGCGCTCTACCTGCTCCTGAGCGGACGGCTCGAGGTCCGCATCGAGCGCGACGGCCACGACGTCGCCATCGACACCCTCGCCCCCTCGGTCCCGGTCGGCGAGATCGCGCTGCTCACCGGACGGCCCAGGTCGGCCACCGTCGTCGCGGTCGACGCGTCGACCGTCGGCGTGCTGCCTGCGGACGTCTTCGCCGACCTGGTCCGCGACCACGACGTGCTGCTGACCCGGCTGGAGGAGGCGGTCCGTCCCCGCGTACGTCGCACGCGCCTGATCGGCCTGCTGCGCGACTGGTTCGACGTACGCGACACCGACGACGTCCACGCGCTAGAAGCACGGCTCGCTTGGACCGACCTGCCCAGCGGCGACGTGCTGTTCGAACAGGACGATCCACCGGACGCGACCTGGCTGGTGGTCTCCGGCCGCCTCCGGATCGAACGTCGCGCAGCGGCGCACGCATCGGCCGTTCCCGGAACGCCCCAGGCCCGCTCCGGCAACGGCGACCCGGTGCAGGTGCTGGGCGAGATCGGCGCCGGCGAGTGCGTGGGCGAGATGGGCCTCCTCACCGGCGCCCGCCGCAGCGCTACCGTCCGCGCCGTACGCGACGCGTCGCTGATCCGCGTTCCCAGCGACCTGGCCCGCGGCCACGCGGCGTTCACGCTGCGCCTGGCGCAGGTGGTGGCGAAACGATCGCGCCGCCAGGTCGTCGGCCGCGAACCGAGTCGTCCCTCCCGCACCGTAGCGCTGGTCGGCCGCGGGCCGGCCGCCCCCGTCCACCAGGTCGCCAACGACCTGGCCGACGCCCTGGCTTCGTTCGGGTCGACCTTGCGCATCGACCGAGGCGAGCTGAACCGACGCTTCGAGCAAATCGACCTGCCCGACGCCGGACGCGGTGACCTGGCCGAGTCGGTCCTGCTGGACTGGCTGGACCGCGAGGAGCGCCGACACGAGCACCTGCTGTACCTGAGCGACGCGACCGACACGCCGTGGAGCGACCGCTGCCTGCGCCAAGCCGATCACGTGGTGCTGATCGCGGACGCCGACCAGCACGCTGATGCCACGACCCGGGCAGAACGCGTGCGTGCGCTCGTGCCCCACACGCAGGTCTCGCTGGTGCTGGTCCGCCCGAGCGACCGCCCGCACCCACGAGGCACCGAGGCGTGGCTGGAGCGGATCGCCCCCGACGCGCACCATCATCTGCGCCGGGACGACCGGTCGGAGATCGGTCGCCTGGCCCGGCACCTGACCGGACGCGCGCTGACGCTGGTCCTCTCCGGCGGTGGTGCGCGCGGCTACGTCCACATCGGCCTGTTGGCGGCCCTGGAAGAGGCCGGCATCGAGGTGGACGCCGTCGCCGGAACCAGCATGGGCGCCCTGGTCGGCGGGGCGTACGCCCTGAACCGCTCGGCGCAGGAGGCGGAGCGCTCGGCCCGCGCCTTCGGCAACAAGAAGCGCATCGTGGACAAGACGCTGCCGTTGGTAGCGATCGCCCGTTCGCGCGGCGTCACCCGCATCCTGACGTCGATGTTCGGCGACGTTCGGATCGAGGACCTGCCCACCCCGTTCTTCTGCGTCTCCGCCAACCTCAGTCGGGCGCAGCCGCACCTGCACGAGCGCGGCACGTTGTGGCGGGCGGTACGCGCCAGCAGCGCCATCCCAGGCGTGTTCACGCCGGTCCTGCACGAGGGCGACGTGCTGGTCGACGGCGGCGCGATGAACAACTTCCCGGTCGACCTCGCCCGCACCCGCTTCGGCGACGGTCCGTTGGTCGCCTCGAACGCCTACGGCAGCGAACGCCCACGCACCGCGTACCGGTTCCCCGACGAACTCTCGGGCTGGGACGTCCTGCTGGACCGCGTCCGCCCCGTCAGCCGGCGCCGCTACCTGGCGCCCTCGATCCTGACCACCCTGACCCAGTCCACCAGCCTGAACGCCCACTACCTCATGGACCGGATCGGCGAAGGCGCCGACCTGCTGCTGCGCTACCCGACCGACGACGTCGGCAGCCTGGACTTCGGTCGCGTGGACGACCTGATCCGCATGGGCCGCGACCACGCCCGCGCGGCGCTGGCCGGCTACGACCCGTGGCCCGACCGGACCGCGACGTCCGCCGCCGACTCGGTCCCGCTCGCGCACGCCGACTGAGCGGCACGGCCGCGCGATCCGTGCCGGATCAGCGCCGCGCGGTCCGTCGCGCCTCGCGACGGACGTCGCCGTCCGGTGCGTCCAGCGCCTTCTCCAGCGTCATGGCGGCGCGCTCCCGAGCGACCTGGGCGTAGACGCGCGCGCTGACCCGCTCGCTGAGCTGGGCCTGAAGCTGCGTCGCTTCGGCGCGCGTGGCGGCGTCCAGCACCTCCGCACGTAGCGCGGCCTCGACCACGCCGACCGCCCAGCCGTCGTACCCGTGCTTGGCCGCGAGCCGCGCCCGGCCCAGCGCAGCGGCCCACGCTCGCGGCGCCGATCCGGTCCGCACCGCCTCCTGCAGCAGGGCGCGCCAAGCGCCGTCCGCCTCCAAGCGACCGACCGCCGCCCGCTCGACGGTCGTGGCCACCGCGTGCCGTACCCGCTGCCCCAGCAGCACGGCGCCCAACGCGTCAGCGCGCGCCTCCGCCCGGCGCAG
>JBBDSD010000414.1:0-2804 GCA_040905065.1 Trueperaceae bacterium
ATTCCACTTCCGGGCGGCAGTCAGGACCGAGAAGAGGACGTCGCCGCCGCGGTGCTGTTCTTCGCGTCGCCCGGGGCGGGCTGGATCACCGGCGAGTCGATGGACGTCAACGGCGGTCAGTACATCGACTGAAGGTGCTCCCGCCGTCGTCTAGGCCTCCGTAGCGTTTGTCGCGAGGAGGTCCAGGAACGTGCGGGTCAGCTCCGGATCGAACTGCGTGCCGGCGCAGCGCCGAAGTTCCTCCCGGACGGCGTCGGGTGGCCAGGCGGGCTTGTACGGGCGCTGGCTTCGGAGCGCGTCGTGCACGTCGACCAGCGCGAACAGGCGGGCGGGCAGCGGGATTTCCGGGCCGGCCAACTGGTCGGGGTAGCCGGTGCCGTCCCACCGTTCGTGATGATGCCGCACGATGGCGCGGGTGGCGGCCGGCAGGAACGTCAGGTGTTGGATCATGCGGTCGCCGACGGTGGCGTGCTCCTGGACCACGGCGAACTCCTCGTCCGTGAGGGGCCCAGGCTTCAGCAGGATCGCGTCGGGAATCGCGATCTTGCCGACGTCGTGCAGGTACGCGCCCCACTGGATGGCGCCCCGCTCCGCCTCCGGCAGGCCCAAGCGCTCTGCGAATCGCACCGCCCGCTCGACCACGCGGTCGGTGTGGCCGGCCGTTTCGTAGTTGCGAACCTCGAGCGCCACGCCGAAGCTGCGGAAGGTCGCTTCACGGGTAGCGCGCAGCTCGTCCAGGGTGCGGACCCGCTCCAGCGCGTTCTGCAGGCGATGCACGAAGGCGCGCGCCACGGCGATGGCGTGGTCGCTGAGGTCGACCGTGCGGTGGAAGCTGACCACAGCCAGCACGTGTCCCACGCGATCCCCCGTCTGCACCGGCAACGTCAACTGACTGCCCAGGCCGCGCCCCCGGACCGCCGACGAGGCATACGGCGAGCGGTCGTACGACGGGGTCCACTCGACGCGGCCGGTAGCGGCGACGCGGCCGACCAGTCCCGCCTCCGACGTCTGACGCGTCAGGATCGCGTGGCGGCGGCCGGGCAGGTCCAGGCGGTATCCGTGTCGCAACGACGCTTCGCCCGCCTGCAGGTCGTAGAAGCCGGCGGCGTCCATGTCGAGCAGTTCGGTGAGCTCCTGCAGCCCGTGGCGCACCAGCGGGTCCAGCTGCTGCATCGTCTCGATCGCGGCGCCGAACGCTGCCAGCCGTTCGTAGCGCAGCGCCTGCTCCGCCAAGCGCTGGTTGAGAGACTCCACCTCCCGCGCCGCCCGGTTCTGCCGCGTCACGTCGCGCGCCACCACCAGGCGAGCGGAACGGCCCTGCCAGCGGGTGGCGTGCGAGTCGATCTCGACCTCCAGGATGCGGCCGTCGGCGGTGCGGTGGCGCCACGGCTCGTTCGCGTCGTAGGCGTCGGTGCGGTGGTGCAGGTGCCGCTCGAGCGCCTGCACGTCCTCCCGGGGGCGAATGTCCAGGATGGTCATGCGCGCGAACCGTTCGCGGGGATGGCCGTACACGGAGACCGCGGCGTCGTTCACGTCCAGGAAGCGCAGCGTCTCCTCGTCGAACACCCAGGCGGGCAGCGGCAAGTCGCGGAACAGCGACGCCAGCGCCTGGGTCCGTTCGGCGTCGGGCTCCACGCCAGGCCCTGCGCTGGGCCGTGCGCCGCCGCCGTCGCCGAAGTCGGCGGTGGAATCGGGGTCGCGGTGGGGATCGTCGTACGGCAACGGGGGCGTCCGTTCCTGGGGGGGGGCGAAGGTGCGTGACGCGACGATACCGTTCGCGACGCGGCCGCGCTGGGTATCGGAACATCGGTGGGCACCGGGCGTTCGACGCTTCCAGGCGATCGTTGACGTACGCTGTCATCCATGCCACCCCACTCCCGCCGCGATCCGTTCGCCGCGCCGACCGAGGCACCCCGGCAGCACAATCGGTCGAACGGGGGCGGGGCCGTCGCTGCTTCGCCGGCGTGGCACGTCGCGGCCTGGCTGGCCGTCGTGGCGGTCGCGTCGACCGAGGCGTTCACGCGACTCGGGTTCGCGCACGGATCGCTGTACCTGCTTCCCATCCTGATCGCTTCGCAGACGCGCTCTACGAGGGCGATCGTAGCGGTCGCGGGGGCGTCGGCGGTGGCGACGCTGGTCGGGCTGGTCGTGGCGCCCCCCGCCGTGCCGGGCACGCCCAGCGCGCTGGTGATCGGCAACCGGGTCGCGTCGGTCGCGATCGTGCTGGCGTCGGCCGGCATGCTGGTGATGCTGCAACGAAGCGCCCGCAGGCGCTTGGCGGCGGTGTCGGAGGCTCACCAGGAGACCGAGGACGCGCGCCGCCGGCTCGAGGTCACGCTGTCCAGCATCACCGATGCCTTCTTCGTGCTGGGTCCGGACTGGCGCTTTCGGTACCTGAACGAGCAGGCGGAGCGGGTGCTGCAGCGCCGCCGTGACGACCTTCTGGGCGCGAACGTCTGGGACGAGTTTCCCGAAGCGGTCGGCTCGCCGTTCCAGGCGCACTACGAGCGGGCAGCGCGCGACGGCGTGGCGGTCGCCTTCGAGGCGTACTACTCGCCGCTGGAGACCTGGTTCGAGGTGCACGTCTACCCGTCGGACGAGGGGCTGGCCGTCTACTTCCAGGACGTGACCGCCCGCCGTCGCGATCAGGAACGCTTGCGCCTGCTGGAGGCGGCGGTCGAGCGGCTCAACGACGCGGTCGTCATCACGGAAGCGGAGCCGCGCGGCGAAGAGGGACGCCCCATCGTGTACGTCAATCCCGCCTTCGAGCGCGCCACACGGGCGTTCTACTTCGCGCTGCTGCG
>JBBDSD010000415.1:0-2792 GCA_040905065.1 Trueperaceae bacterium
GCCGGTCGGCCACGCGGCGGTGGGCCCACCCAGCCCGGTACGCCTTGTCCGCATCGTCCCAGACGCGCCCGACGTGGATCGCTCCGGCGTCCGGCACGTGCCGGAAACGTAGGCCGTGGGCCCGTAGACGCAGCGCCAGTTCGGGGTCTTCGCCGCCGTACCCACGCCAGGCGGGGTCGTAGCCGCCCACCGCGCGGAAGGCGTCGCTGGGCACGCTGCTGTTCGCGCCGGTCAGGTTGATCCACGATGCGCGACCGCCCCCCAGCCGCAGCGGCCGTTCGAACGGTTCGGCGCGTCGCCCGCGCCGCAGTTCGTCTGGCAGCCGCAGCGGCCCGATCCCGGCGGCGTTCGGGTGGTCCGCGTGGAAGGCGAGGTGCGAGGCCAGCGCGTCCGGATCGGGCAGGCAGTCGTCGTCGCTGAGCAACAGCACCGCTCCGCACGCTCGCTCCGCGGCCCGGTTGCGCGCCAGGCCGACCGGCAGCTCCTCGCCGCCGTCCAGCGACCACGCGAACGGCAGCCCGGCCCCCTGAAGACGCTGGCGCGTCGCGTCGGTCGCGGCGGGGGGATCGTTCGACCAGATCCGCCACGCGAAGGCGTCGGTCGCCAGCGTCTGGCGCGCCAAGGCCTGGGCCTTGCGGAGCAGCAGGTCCGGTCGGTCGCGCGTGACGGTGACGACGCTCAGGCTCCCCGAAGCGAGCGGCGGCACGGCGTTCACCCCGACCGGGCCGGCAGCGACGCCACGAAGGTGCGCAGCATCGCGTCGCCGTGCTCCGTCAGGATGCTTTCGGGGTGGAACTGCACGCCCCAGACCGGGTGACGCACGTGGCGTACGCCCATGATCACGCGCTCCTTGCCGTCGTGGGTCCAGCCGTTCACGATCAGCTCGTTCGGCAGGTCCCGCGTCACCAGGCTGTGGTAGCGGGTGACGGTGACCGGGTCGGGTAGGCCGCCGAAGACGCCGCTGCCGTCGTGGCGTACGTCGCTGGTCTTGCCGTGCATGATCACGCCCGCCCGGACCACCTTGCCGCCGTAGGCGTCCACGATCGCCTGATGCCCCAGGCAGACGCCCAGGATCGGCAGTTCGGCGCCGTAACGGCGGATCACCGGCACGGACAGGCCGGCTTCGGTGGGGGTGCACGGGCCGGGCGAGACGACGATGCCGTCGAGGTCCATGCCGGCGACGTCGTCCAGGTCGAACGCGTCGTTGCGGACCACGATCGGCGTGGTGCCGATCGCGCCCAGCATCTGCACCAGGTTGTAGGTGAACGAGTCGTAGTTGTCGATCACCAGCAGGCGCGCGCTCCCGACGCCCCCGCTCCCGACACCCCCGCTCACGACAGGCCCGCTCACGACAGACCCTCCGTCGCCATCTCGACCGCACGCCGCAGCGCCGCGAGCTTGTTGAGGCTCTCCTGGTACTCCGACTCCGGGTCGCTGTCGGCCACCACGCCGCCGCCCGCCTGCAGGTGCAGACGACCGTCGGCGACCACCATGGTGCGGAGGGTGAGCGCCATGTCCATCGCGCCGCCGACCGACAGGTACCCAAACGCGCCGGCGTACGGTCCGCGCCGGACCGGCTCCAGCTCGTCGATGATCTCCATCGCGCGGATCTTCGGGGCGCCGCTGGCCGTGCCCATCGGCAACGTCGCCGCCAGGGCGTCCAGCGGCGTGCGGCCCTCGTCCAGCTCCCCTTCGACGGTCGACACCAGGTGCATCACGTGGCTGTACCGTTCCACGCGCATCAGGTCGGGCACCTGCACGCTGCCGTGCCGGCAGACGCGCCCCAGGTCGTTGCGCCCCAGGTCGACCAGCATCACGTGCTCGGCGCGCTCCTTGGCGTCACCGCGCAAATCATCGGCCAGCGCGTCGTCCTCCTGTGGGGTGGCGCCCCGCTTGCGCGTGCCGGCGATCGGCAGGGTCTCGACCCGGCGGCCGTCGCTGCGGACCAGCGACTCGGGGCTGCTGGCGACCAGCGTGACGGGACCCAGGTCCAGGTACCCGAGGTAGGGACTGGGGTTGATGGCGCGCAACGCCCGGTACACGGCGAACGGGTGGACGCCCAGGTCGGCACTGAGCCGTTGGCTGGGCACCACCTGGAACACGTCGCCCGCCTCGACGTACGCCACCGCCTTGCGGACGGCGTCCAGGTAGCGTTCGCGGCTCATGCTGGAGCGGAACTCGGTGCGGCGTCCGGCCCGGTCGCCGGGCACGCCGGGCAGGGGGGCGCGCAGGCGCGCGTGCACCTCGTCCACCTGGCGCTGGGCGCGCGCCTCGTCGTCGGCGTCGCCGGCGATCGCAGGGGCGACCAGGAACAGGCGACGGCGCAGGTGATCGAAGATGACGACCACCTGCGGCTCGACGAACAGCAGGTCGGGCAGGTGCAGCTCGTCGGGGTTCGCGTCCGGCAGGCGCTCGTAGCTGCGCACCAGGTCGTAGGCGGCGTACCCGACCGCGCCGGCCCAGAAGGCAGGCAGTTCTTCGGGATGCTCCTCGGGACGGACCACCCGGTCCCACAGCACCCGCAGCGGGTCGCCGCCGTGGTCGCGGTGCACGCCGCTCGAGTCGGTGACGGTGGTGACGCCGTCCTTCGCCTCGATGCGGCACCGTTCGCCCACGCCGATGAACGAGTAGCGGGCGATCCGTTCGCCCTGTTCGGCCGACTCCAGCAGGAACGCGGGGCTGCCGGCCAGCTTCAGGTAGGCGGTGAGCGGCGTCTCGAGGTCGGCCAGGACCTCGCGATACACGGGGCGGACCTTGCTTCGGTTCGGGGCCACGGGGGTTCCTCCAGGCGG
>JBBDSD010000416.1:0-16970 GCA_040905065.1 Trueperaceae bacterium
GTGGCGACGGGAGGCGCCACGCGCTGCCGCTGCACCCAGACCGGCTCCAGCAGGTCGGTCACGAACGCGATGGGGCGCCCGGCCAGCAGCACCAGCTCGACGCCGCGCAGATCCAGGTCGGTGGGGTTGTCGACCACCGCCCAGCCCTGCAGGTCCGCGGACCCGTCGTCGCCGGCCACCAGCCGCCAGCTGGTCTTGAAGATCGGCATGGCGCGCACGTAGCTCAGCCGCACGCGGCGCTCGCCTTCGCCCTCGAACACGATCCGCACCTCGGCCCGGTCCTCCCCGCGGTCGCGGGCCAGCGCCGCCAGGGCGGCGTCCAGGTCGGCCTGCAGGCCTGGGTCCTGGAACGCGACGGTGCTGGTGCCGGTGAGCGGTACGCGGGTCAGGCCGCGGTCGCTGCGCACCGTCAGGTGCCAAGCGTCGAACCCGTCCGCGACGGCGTCGCGCTCGACCGTCACCAGCGTGCCGGAGGCGGAACCGTCCGGCCCGTGCACCTCGATCGCTTCCCCGCGCGCCTGCTGCAGCAGGCGCGCCAGGTCGGGCGCGCCGCGCAGGTCGATGGCGTAACTGGCCAGGATTCGGTCCAGCGGATCGCGCGCGGCGTACCGCACCGATGCGACCTCGCCGCCGTCCAGGTCCTGCACCACCAGGCTCTGCAGCAGGTCGTCCATGGTGTCGAGCGGTAGGTCGAGGACCAGCTCTTGGGCGCCGTCGACGACGCCTTCGTGCTCGAAGGTGGCCACGCCGGCGCTGGTGAGGACGAGGCGCACGACCGGGAGATCGTCCGGACCGATCACGCCAGGGGAGGGGGCGGTGGAGGTCGTGGCGGACTGCGCGGCCGCGAACGCGAAGGCGGCCAGAAGGCCGGCGGTCAGGACAGTGCGGATCGATCGGCGTCTCGCGCCGGCGGAAGGATGCATGCGTCATGCTACGCGATCGCGCGGGAGCCCGATCCGGTGGCTCCGCGCACGAAAGGGAACGACCGGAGGGACAGCGGAAGCGTGGAAGCGGGAACGATCTTCGCGTGTCGCCGGGTGCGATACGATCGAACGCGTGCCAGGACGGATCGCGCCCGATCCGACGCCCGTCGTCGCGCGGCCCGACGCGCGCCACGTTCCCTTCCCTGGAGGCCCGACCTCGTGAACCTCGGCGATCTGCGCCGCGAACTGAAGGAGACCGGACTGTCGCTCGCGCCCGCGGCGGCGTTCATGGTCCTGGCGCAACTGCTCTGGATCCAGATGCCGCTCGCCGAGTTCGCGCTGGTCGTGGTCGGGCTGGCGTGCACCGTGATCGGCTTCGTGCTGTTCCTGCAGGGCGCCAAGGTCGGTCTGCTGCCGCTGGGGCAGGGGATCGGCAGCGCCTTCATCGAGCGGCGCGCTCTAAGGCCGCTGCTGACCTTCGGGCTGCTGCTGGGCATCGTGCTGACGGTGGCGGAACCGGACGTGCGGCTGCTCACCTTCCAGCTGGAGGCGGCGTTCGGCGACGCGGTCGATCGGCGTGGCCTGATCGCGTCGGCTGCGATCGGCCTGGGCCTGTTCGCGGTGGTGGCGCTGCTGCGTATTGCCTACCGCTGGCCGATCCACCGCATCCTCATCCCCGGCTACCTGGCGGCCGCCGTGCTGGCCCTGTTCGCGAACGAGGCCACCGTCACGCAGGCGTACGACATCGGCGCGGTCACGACCGGACCGATGACGGTGCCGTTCCTGATTGCGCTCGGGGTGGGCATCGCTTCGGTGCTGGGCGGACAGAATCGCATGCAGGCCAGCTTCGGCCTGATGGCGATCGGCTCGGTCGGGCCGGTGCTGGTGGTGCTCCTCTGGGGCCTGCTGGGAGGCGGGGCGTGATCATTGAGATCGTGGACACCGTCGCGCACGCCGCGGTCGAGGTGATCGAGGCGACCCTGCCGGTCCTGGTCCTGATCGCCGTGTTCCAGTTCCTGGTCTTGCGCAAGCCGGTCCCCCAACCCCGCGCCGTGGCGACCGGCGTGGTGGTCGCGATGCTCGGCTTCTTCCTGTTCATCGTGGGCGCCAAGCTGAGCCTGATCCCCATGGGGGTCGCCATCGGCGAAGAGATGGCCGGCGCCCCCGCCACGGCCGTCGTGCTGCTGGCGCTGGTGCTGGGGGCCGCCGTCGCCTTCGCGGAGCCGGCGGTGCGGATCCTGGCGTACGAGATCGACGAGGTGTCCAGCGGATCGCTCCGCAAACGGGTCGTGTCGACCGCCATCGCGCTGGGCGTCGGCGTGGCGGTGGCGACGGCCGTGATCCGCATCGTGCACGACCTGCCGCTGGTCGCCATCCTGGTGCCCGGGTACGCGCTGGCGCTGCTCCTGACCTGGTTCGCGCCCCGCGACCTGGTACCCGCTGCCTTCGACGCCGGCGCGGTGGCGACCGGACCGGTGGCCGTCAATTTCGTGCTGCCGCTCACGACCGGGCTGGCGCTCGGTGTGATGGGCGAGGACGCCGGCGCCCTCGGGTTCGGCGTGGTGGGTATCATCGCGCTGGGACCTATCCTGACCATGCTCGCCCTCTCCCTCGCGCTGCGCAGGAGGAACCCCGATGGCTGACCCCGTCCGTTTCAAGCTGATCGTCGCGATCGTGTCGCAAGGTCGCTCCACCCCCCTGGTCGACGCCGCGAAGGCCGCCGGCTCGGAGGGCGCCACCATCCTGCGCGGGCGCGGCAGCGGCGTGCACGAGGGTGCCCGCTTCCTGGGACTGCCGATCGAGCCGGAGAAGGACGTGCTGTTGTTCCTGATCGACGCCGGTCGGGCCGAGGCGATCCTGGACGCCGTGGTCGACGCCGGCGACCTCGATCAGCCCGGCAAGGGCATCGCCTTCCTGCTGGACGTACCGCACGTGGCCGGCATCGTGCACCGGGGCGAGGTGCTCACGCCCAAGCCGGAGTAGGCATGCGCCCCCGCGACGGGCGCGCGGTTCAGTCGACCGGAAGGCTGAGCGACGCCAGGTCGCGCGGGTAGTCGGTCAGCATCTCGATCCCGTCCTGCGTCACGCGCACCGTGTCGGAATGCCGGAAGCCGCCCAGGCCGGGCACGTACAGGCCCGGCTCGACGCTGAGCACCATCTCCGGCTCCAGGACCGTGTCGTCACCAACGTCCAGGAACGGACTCTCGTGGATCCGTTGCCCCAGGCCGTGTCCCACGTGGTGGCGCCAGTGCTCGCGCAGGCCGTGCCGGTCCACGTACCCCTGCACCGCCCGGTCCACCTCCGAACAGGGCGTGCCCGGCCGAATCGCTTCGAACGCTAGGTCCTGCACGGCCAGCATGTGATCGAACCAGCGCCGACGCTCCGCGTCCGGCTCGCCCAGCACCATGGTGCGCTCCAACTCCGAGAGGTACCCCCACACGTCGGCGCTGGCGCCCGTGACCAGCACGTCCCCCTCGCCGAAGCGCACGTCGTCCGCCAGCGCGTGCGGAAACGCGCTGGCCGGCCCGATCTGGCCCCGGTACAGCGCCAGCGCGCCCGAGATCCAGCGGTTGCGGCGCCGGTAGCCGGTCCCCATCGCCGCCGCCAGTTCGCGGCTGGTGACCTGGCTGGCCGGACCGGCCGCCTCCTCCTCGCGCAGTCCGGGGCGGGTGGCGTCCTGCATGCGGCGGTGCGCCACGCCCGCCCAGCGCGACGCCTCGCGGATCAGAACGATCTCGTGCTCGCTCTTGATCCTCATCCGGGCCTCCACCTCTCGGGTCACGCTGCGGACGGTCCACCGCTCGCTGAGCGGCTTCGGCAGGTACCCCATCACCGGCGGGTAGCCGTCGTGATCCACGCCCACCACGCCGCGGTCGGCACCGGCGTCGGCGAGCACCTCGTGAAGTCGCTCCATCGGGTGCCGCTCGCCCGGGTACTCCGGGTAGTCGACCACGCGGTCGGCGTCCGAGGTGGCCTGGGCGTGCTCCCGCTCCAGCCGCGGCACGAACAGGATCCGTTCCCCGTCGGGAAGCAGCACCGCCCCGATCGGACGCTCGGTCGCGGCGAACACGAAGCCGGTGAAGTACTGAACGTACTGATCGTCGAACAGCACGATTGCACGCACGTCCTCGGGCAGGAGGCGATGGAGGCGCTCGCAGCGGCTGGCGCGCTCGCTTCGCTCGATCGGGCGGATCGGGTTCCCAGGCGTCATGCCGGCATGACACCACGGACGGGAGCGCGACGTCGCGTCTAGCGCGGCGGGCGCCACGCCGCAAACGGACCGCCGTGCACCCCGCGGCTCCAGAGCCGGTCCTCGTCCGGATGCGCCTCCCACACCAGCAGCGTGGCCATCACCCCGTAGGTGGGCAGGTGCCCGACCAGTTCGACCCAGTCGAATACCGCCAACGTCAGGTTGAACGGAAACCACGCGATCAGGATCACCTCCCGCGGGAACACGTTCAGGACCAGGCACAGCCCCACGAACAGTTCGACCGCGCCGGCGGCGAGCATGAAGGCACCGTCGGGCACGGGCAGACCCAGTGCGGCCGGCACGTTGATCGGGTACTCCTGCAGGAACGCCGTCGCAAGTGGCAGGTTCGCGAGCTTCTCCGTGAACGCCAGCACCACCAGGCCGACGCCCGTGCCGATCCGCAGCGCGGGCACGGCGGCGCGCGCCCACCGGACCGACGGTTCCCAACGCGGGAACGCCAGCCGGTCCACCGCGAACGGCCCACGCCCCGCCAGCCAGAAGAAAACGGCGAACCCCAGCACGTGGGCCGCTTCCATCATCGGTTCGATCCCGACCGCCACCCAACCGACCAGCCAAGAGGCCGCGAGGACCGTCGCCGTCAGGCGCACCAGGGCGCCGTAGAACAGCGACAGGGCGATCCCGATCTGCACCACGCCCAGCAGGTACGGCCACGCACCCTCCAGCACGGCGTTGGGCACGAAGAGCGTGCCCTGCACGCCGCTGACCAGCAACGGGACCGCCAGGTGCACGCCCACCACGGCAGGCACGACGGCGTAGAGCGCGGCACGACGATCGGGATCGGCCCCGAACGCGGACAGTTCCGGTACGAACCCGCGTCGCCCGCGCCGGTGCCAGATCCAGGCCGCCAAAGCCGTGAGCGCCAACGCCGCGAGCACGTACGCCAGGTTGGGGAGCGACAGGACCGAGGCCGGGAGGGTGGGATAGGCATCGGCGCCCAGGAACCACTTCTCGTGCGCGACGGCGACGCCCGGTCCGAACAGGGCGACGGTCGCGCCCGCCAGCGCGCCTACCAGCGCGCCCGATAGCGCGTTCATGACGACGTCGCGACGCCGAGCACCGGGCGAGCGGAAGGCGCTAGGTGGGACCGTGCGCGTGAGATCCATGGCGCATGCTTTCACACTCGCTCCCGTCCGCGTTCGCAGCGGTCCTGCGATGCCGACGATCGGTGCCGCTCCTAGCGCGCGAGCGGCGTGACGTCGTAAGGTGGAATACAACGAACACGAAGGACGCGTGTATGTGCACCGAACTCGTCGTGGATTGGCGACGTGCGCGTGACCACTTGGAGGTGGCGCTATGTCGTATCGGATGCCGCATCCCAGCGTCGCGATCGTTCGCGTCGCATCGACCGTGCTGATCGCCGGGCTGCTCGGCGCCTGTTCCGGACCCGCCGGGGACGGCGCCGGCACCGAAACCGGGACCGGACCCGTTCCAGTGGCGCCCACGGACGTCGTCGCGACGGCTGGCCCGGGCACCCTCGCTGTCGACTGGAGCCACGACGGCGACGACGTGACCGGGTTCGCCGTCTTGCGCGCCACCTCCGACGACTTCGACGAGGTCGCCGCGGTAGCGTCCGGCACCGCCACCTACCTCGACGCCGACGTCACGCGCGCCTTTCCGTACGTCTACCGGGTGGTGGCGATCGGCGACGGCGGTCGTTCCGACCCGTCCGAGCCGACGACGCCGACCCTTCCGGGCGAAGCGGGCGTGCCGGTCGTGGATCCGGACGATCCGGTCGGCGTGTCGTTGAACACGTTGGGCGTGGACACGAGCGAGAGCGACCGGTTGGGCGACGACGGTACGTCGCTGCCGGAGTCGTACAGCCCGCTGGGGTCCACCGCGGTGCTCGGGGTGGAAGAAGGCACCTCCGCCCCGTACGAACTGTTCATCGGCGGAACGGCCACCTCGCGTGACGGTGTGACCAGCAACCAGGTGATCTGGGAGCACGATGCGTCCGGCGACGCGGCCCAGGTGAACCCGATGTTCGGGCTCGACGAGGAGATGTTCGACGCCACCCACGTCGATCGGGCGGTCGCGGGCGACTTCGACGGCGACGGACTCGACGAGCTCGCCTTCGTCGGCTTGGCAGGCGAGACGCACGACGAGCTCACCGTCACCGTCCGCGACGACGCCGAGGACGGCTTCACGAAGAGCGAGACGTTCTCGGTCACGACCCGCGAGGACGTCAAGCACCTGAGCGTCGTGTCCGGAGACTTCGACGGGAACGGCATCGCCACGCTCGCAGTCGAGCTCGGGTACGTCGGTGGGGCGGAGCTCCTGTTCCTGAGTCCCTGGGCGGACGGCATGATCGTGGACCGCACGATGATCTTCGATGCGGCCAACGAGGAGGCCTCGACGTCGTTGGCGCTCGCGACCGGCAACGTGGATCACGACGCGGCCGACGAACTGGCCTTGGTGATCAGCGAGGCGTTCCAGAACGCGAGCGGTCAGGACGACGGCCTGTCGCGCTACCGGATCTTCGACGACGCGAACAGCGACTTCGCCCTGCTGGACGAGGGCTACGTGCAGGGCCGGGACGGATCGGTGCACGTCGCCCTGGTGGCCGACGTCGGCATGGGCGACCTGGACGGCGACGGTCGGGACGAGGTGGTGTTCGGCGGCGTGACCGAGTTCCATGACACCTGCGTGGACCTCATCGATCTTCTGTACGTCGTGCTGGACGACGCGTTGAGCGACCACGCCGAGATGGGCGTCAAGCTGCGGCCCGTCGCGATGGGCAGTGTCTGCACGTCGGACCGGGTCAAGCTCCTGCGCTTCATTCACGTCGACCTGGGCGACGTGGACGGCGACGGTCGCGACGAGATCGTCGGCGGTCCGATGGTGTTCGACGACTGGTCCGACCCCTGGAGCGAATTGGGCTGGATCCCGCCGACCCAGATGTACGGACACGGGTCGTACGACAGGTCGGGCACGATCACGGCCGATTCGTCGGCGCTGGCCGTGCTCGACCTGGACGGCGACGGCGTCAGCGAAATCGTCTACTCGATGGTACGGGCCGAACGCGTGGTCCGCTACCGGCTGCCCGAGGATCCCTCGGATCCGCTGGTCTCGCTGACCCGCTGGGGCGTCGACATGAGCTACTCCGAGAACGGCTCCCGCCACAACCCGATGTTGGTCGCGCTCAACGTGGACGCCGACAGCATGGTGGCCCGGGCGATTCCGGAACGGACGACGTTCACCATGACCGAGCCGATCATCATCGCGGCGCTGGCCGGCGCTCCGTGCTATGTGGGCACCAGCCAGAACGTGGGCGCGTGCGGGTCCAAGTACGGCGAAGGGTCGAGCAGCGGGATCGACCGGTCGCAGTCGGTCACCATCTCCGCGTCGGTCAGCATCGGCATGAAGGCGATCGGGGGCGCCCTCACCCAGAGTGAAGTGACGGCGAAGGGTACCTTCTCCGTCGCGGCGTCGTACGTGCGGAGTTACTCGTACGCGCTCGAGAAGAGTATCGCCTACGCCACCGGACCGCTGGAGGACGCCGTGATCTTCACGGCGGTGCCGTACGACCAGTTCTTCTACGAGGTGGTCCAGCATCCCGATCCCGACATGGTGGGCCAGGAGGTGACGATGAGCATGCCGCGCGAGCCGGTCACGCTGATGGTCGAGCGCGGCTACTTCAATCGGGCCCAGGCCGACGGGGCGCTTCAAATCGGCGACGCAGTCTTCGAGCACGTCGTCGGCGAGCCGGCTTCGTACCCGTCGGTGTCCGATCGTGACGCGATCCTGGACGACCTCTCCTGGCGGCACGGCCGCACGGCGGTGATGCACGGGCCGGTGTTCGTCGGGCAGGGCGGAGGATCGACCGAGGTGAGCATCGACGTCTCCGAGGAGGTGTCGCACGGCGGAGCGCTCGAGGTCGGGTTCGAGTACGAGGTCGAAGCGGTCGGGGCGTCGGTGCTGACCGGCTTCTCCGTCGGCGTCAGCGCCGAGGCGGCCTTCGCTCGCTCGTCGGGAACGTCGACCCACTACTCCGGCAGCGTCGGCAACATCGCCGACGAGAGCGAGTTCGCGCGGGACGGCTACGGCTACGGCATCTTCGCCTACGTCCACGAGGACCCTGCGGTGGGCCAACAGTTCGAGGTGATCAACTATTGGGTCGAGTGAGCGGCAGCGGTGCGTAGCGTGCCCCGCGCCGCATCCGATTGCCGAGGCGGGTCAGGCTAGGGTGACGACATGACGCGACCCACATGGAGCGAACGCCCGGACGACGCGCCCCTCCGCTTCGGCATCGTCGGGTGCGGCGACGTGACCGAAGTGAAGTCCGGCCCCGCCTTCCAGCGCGTGGAAGGCGCCGCCCTGTCCGCCGTGATGCGGCGCGACGGCGCGAAGGCCGAAGACTACGCCCGGCGACACGGCGTGCCGCGTTGGACCGACGACGCACGCGAGCTGATCTTCGGCGACGACGTCGACGCGGTGTACGTGGCGACGCCGCCCTTGACGCACCTACCGTACGTGCTGCAGGCGGCCGAAGCGGGCAAACCGGTCTACGTCGAGAAGCCGATGGGCCTGACCCTGACGGAGTGCCGCACCATGATCATTGCCTGCGAGCGGGCCGGTGTGCCGCTGTTCGTGGCCTACTACCGGCGCGCCCTGCCGCGCTTCGAGCGAGTGCGCCAGGCGATCCACGACGGGTCGATCGGCACGCCGCGCATGCTGCGGGCGACGCTGACCACGCGCGCTACGCCCGCAGCGAGCGACCGGACCGGATGGCGCTTCGATCCGTTGGCGAGCGGGGGTGGCCTGTTCGTGGACCTCGCCAGTCACGCCTTCGACCTGTTCGACCACTGGCTGGGCCCAGTCGCGGACGTCAGCGGGCACGCCGTCACCCGGGTCCCGGATGGGCACGCGGAGGACGAGGTCAGCGCCCGGTTCACGTTCGAAAGCGGCGTGCACGGCGTGGGGCTGTGGGGATTCGACGGCGCGACCGAGATCGACGAGATGATGGTGATCGGAGACCGAGGCTCGGTCCGGGTGCCGCTGGTCGCCGACGGCACGGTGGTGGTGCACGACGTGGACGGGAACGAGCGTTCGGAAGCGATTCCGCATCCGGCCCACGTGCAGGAGCCCCTGATCCGGCAACTGGTCGAGGAGCTCCGGGGCACGGGTGGCGCGTGCGTCAGCACCGGGACGACCGCCGCACGGACGCAGGGCGTGCTGGACGCGGTCCTGCACGAGCATCGGAGATCGGCGCTTCGGTGAGATCGGTCGCGGTGAGGGTGCGGGACTGCGGCCTCAGTCGCTGTGTTCGTCCGCCTGCATCGCGACGACCGACAGCGTCAGGAAGCCTGCGACCAACAGGGTCACGATCGCGCCAATGATGAAGATGACGAGCGAGCTCACGTCACGACTTTCCGAGGGTGGCGCGCATGAAGCCTCCGAGCGCGAGGATCGACGGGACCCAGAGCCCGACGAACAGGCCCTCGTCGCGTTGGCCCGTGAACCACAGGTAGACCGAGAACACGAACGACAGGAATGCGGCGGCCAACAGCAGGTAGTCCCCGAGCTTGAGCATGTCTTCCTCCTGACCGCTCGTCGTATTTGGTGAACCGTCGACGATGCGGGACACCGCATCATAGGGTGCATCAGGGGGGCGCGAACCGGCCGAGCCCACAATTCGGTCGGCCGTAGTCGCATCGGTCCGCGACGGGTGGCTCAGAGCTCGTCGAAGACGAACTCCAGGCCTGCCAGGACGTGCTCGTAGTTCCACAGCAGGCTGTCGTAACTGTTGGCGCCCAACCAGAGATGGGCGACGGCGTAACTGTAGGCGTCCTGCTCCGGCAGGTCGCTCAGGCGCATGCCCTCGCGGACCTGTACCGCGATGCGGGTGCCGGGCACGCGGGCCTCGGCGGCGGCGACCTCGTCGGGGGTGGGGCAACGGGCGACCGTGGCGTCGCGGACGAATACGCGATGGAAGAAGTTCGCCGACACCGTGAACGCGCCCTCGCGTCGCGGCATGGTCGGGCTGCGGCCGAGACCCAGGTCGACGCTGACCTGTTGGTGGCTCAGGCCGTCGACCTGCTCGAACAGGTCGCAGTGCGACTGCGCGACGCGGGTGTTGATCTCGAGCAGCCAGACGTGGTCCTGCGCCTCGTCCCAGAAGAACTCGATGTTGAACGCGGCATCGTCGTAGCCGATGTGCTCCATCACCGTGCGGGCCAGTTGGTGCATCGTGTCCTGCACCCGTTGCGGCAGGCGGGAGGGGTAGAGGTAGTGCGCGAAGCTGAGCACGTTGGGGTAGCGGATCGAGTCGACGATGCCGTACGAGGTGACCTCGCCCTCGAACGCGTACCCCTCCACGGTGCACTGCCAGCCGCCGATCGTCTGCTCCGCCATGCAGCAGTGCCCCCCGACGGCGCGGACGTGGTCGGGCAGGTGGGCCTGGCCGAGGACGTGGTCGAACGGTTCGGCGATCTCGTGGATCTCGCTGCGAATGCGCTGAACGGCGTGCGCGAAGTCTTCGGGGGTGTCGATGCGGAAGCCCAGGCGGGAGCCCGACGACTTGATCGGCTTGACGAAGAACGGGAACGACAGGCCGGCGTCGCCGATCGTGCGCATGGCGTCGTCGTCGAACGGATCGAACCAGGTGAACGCCGGAACGTGGTCCGGGATCGCCTCGCGTTGGACGGTGCGGCTCCAGTACTTGTGCTCGCACTTCAGCAGCGCCTCGAGCGATACGGAGCGCGTGCCGAACTTTCGGCACAAGATCGGCAGCATGGTGGAGACGGGAAAGTCCATGTAGCCGATGATCGCGTCGATGGGGCCGTCGAACGCCCGCAGTTGCCGCTCGGCGGTCTCCAGCATCGCTTCGATGTTCCACGCGTCGGTGTCGTACACCGCTGCTGGATCGATGACGCCGTGGAACGCGACGTCCTCGACGCCGCGCAGGCGCCGTAGGCGGGCGTGGTTCAGGTCGTTGAGGCCGATCACGAACACGTTCTTGGTCACAGGATCCTCCTCATGGGGTCCTCCTGGGCGGCGCGAGATGCGTGCGGTCGCCCGCGTCGGGACGCATCACGACGTCGCGGGCGCGGAACCGCGGAAGCTGCGGCCCTTGAGGCGCTGCACGGTGCCGTCGATGTCGTCGACGAGGAGGAGTAGCAGGTCGCCCTCGACCGCGGCGTCCAGGGCGTTGCCGATCGCGTCGTGCTCGCCGCTGGTAGTGATCTCGACCTGCGTGGAGGCGATCCGTGCGGCACCGCGACCCAGGAGTTGCGCCGCTTCCCCGTCCGGTCGTCCGCGCGGATCGGTCTCGCAGATGAACAGCGTCTGGCACATGCCTGCCAGCTGCTCGCCGAGGGCTTCTAGGTCCTCGTCGCGGCGGTTGCCGGGGGCGCTGGCCACGCCGAGGACGCGCCCGTTCGAGAGGCCGCGCACCAGCGGCTCCAGCGCCTTCATGGCGGGCACGTTGTGACCGTAGTCGATCAGGCAGCGGATGCCGTCCGCTTCGATCAAATTGGTGCGGCCCGGCAGTTGCGCCGGCGTGGGGTGGAAGGTCTGCAGACCGGCCGTGATGTCGCTCAGGGTGAGGCCCAGCGCGTAGCCGGCGGCCGCGGCGGCCATGGCGTTCTGCACGTTGAACGTCGCGTGCCCCTCGAAGGCGATGGGGACGTCTTGCACCTCGATCACGTCGGCTTCGACCTGGCCTTGCCGCATCACCATGCGACCGTCGACCACGGTGAACAGCGTGCCGTGATCCTTGACGTGGTCGCGGAGCACGTCGCGGTCGGGCTGCAGCGAGACGTAGGTGATCTTGCCGCGCGACCAGGTGGTGCCCCACTCCATCACGCGCGGGTCGTCGGCGTTCAGCACGCAGGTGCCTTCCGGCTTGACGGCGTCGACGACGACGGTCTTGCAGCGCGCCAGTTCGTCGAGGGTGCGGATGTCGTGCTCGCCCAGGTGGTCGCTGTCGATGTTCAACAGCACGCCCACGTCGCACGCGTCGAAGCCCAGCCCGCGCCGCATGATGCCGCCCCGGGCGACCTCCAGCACGGCGTGATCCACGGTCGGTTCCTTCAGCACCACGCCTGCCGCCTGCGGCCCGGAGTAGTCGCCGCGCATGATCACGTGATTGTCGATCTCGATCGTGCCGGTGCAGGCCATGCCGACCTGCCGTCCGGACTGCCGCAGCAGATGCGCGATCAGGCGCGTGGTGGTGGTCTTGCCGTTGGTGCCGGTGATGGCCACGATCGGGATACGACCGTCGTCCGCTGGGTCGGGGTACAGCATGTCGACGACCGCCTCGCCCACGGGCCTACCCGTGCCGTGCGTGGGGGACATGTGCATGCGGAAGCCGGGGCCGGCGTTGACTTCGACCACGCCGGCGTTCTGCTCTTCCAACGGCTTCGCCAGCGTTTCGGCCAGCAGGTCGATGCCGATGACGTCCAGCCCGATCAGGCGCGCGATTCGCTCCGCGGCGTAGCGGACTTCGGGGTGGACGTCGTCGGTCAGGTCGGTGGCGGTACCGCCGGTCGACATGTTGGCCGTCGACTTGAGGCGCACGAGGTCGCCGTCGGGGATCACGTCGTCGAACGCGAGGCCGGCCTGGGCGACCAGTCGTTCCGTCTGGTCGTCCACCTGGATCTGGGTCAGCAGGTTCTCGTGTCCCACGCCTCGGCGAGGATCGGCGTTGGCCACGCCGATGAGCTGGCGCAGCGTGCTGCGTCCGTCGCCGATCACGTGGGCGGGCCGGCGGCGGGCGGCGGCGACCAGCTTGCCGTCGATCACCAGCAGGCGGTGATCCTCGCCGTGCAGATAGCGCTCGACGACCACGGCGTCATGGCGCTGCAGGGCGGCGTCGAAGCCGGCCCGAAGCTCCTCTTCGGTGCCGATGCCGGTGCTCACGCCGCGCCCGTGATTGCCGGACAGCGGCTTCGTGACCACGGGGTACCCCAGATCGGCGGCGGCGGCCAGGGCCTCGTCCCACGCGTAGCAGACGCGCCCTTCGGGAACCGGGATGCCCGCGTCGCCCAGGATCTGCTTGGTCCACGTCTTGTCGTCGGCGACGGAGTACCCGAGAAGGCGGGTCTCGCCCGTCACGGTCGCCTGAAAGCGCCGCTGCTTCGCACCCTGGCCCAACTGGATGTAGCTGGTGTCGGTGGTGAGGCGGACGTGGGGAATGCCGCGCCGGGTGGCGGCGTCCACGATGGCTCCGGTCGAGGGCCCCAGCATGTTGGCGTCCCGCACCACCTTGAGCCGATCGATGGCGGCACCGACGTCGAACGCTGCGTCGTCGAACGCGGCCTCGACCAACGCCACGGCCTCGGTGCCGGCGGCCAGCCCCGACGCCTCGTCGCGGTAGCGGTAGACGACGTGGTAGATGCCCGTGTCGTAGCCGTCGACCGTCTTGCCGTATCCCACCGAGAAGCCGATCGCGTTCTGCAGCTCGATCGCGACGTGCTCGACGATGTGGCCGGCGTAGGTGCCGCGATCCAGCCGCTGCAGGAACCCGCCCGGCACGCCGACCGAACAGCGGTGCTCGTGCAGTCCCGGCAGCATCTCGGTGAGGCGCTCGGTGATGCCGGGCGACGTGTCACTGGGGCGCTCTTCGAGCCCTTCGATGTCCAGCCGCATGTAGATCGCCTTGTAGCGGCTGTAGTAGTTCGGTCCGCGCAGCGCCCGGTGCTCGAGGATCTTCATGCCGGTTCCCCCTCCGGACGTTGCGTGAAGGCGGTGCCGACGGGCAGGAAGGTGCGCTGCTGTACGTCGTAGCCGTACCCGCTGGTGAGGGCGTGCACGATCACGTGCTCGACCGCGACCGGCTCGCCGACCTCCAGGTCGGCGATGTTGGAGTGCCCCTGGCGGCTGCTGTCCATGACGATCACGATACCCTCGCCGATCGCTTCGAGGATCGGCCCCGGATGGATGATCACGCCCGCGTCCTCGCCCAGGCCCACGCCCAGGTACTCGGGATTGGTGGCGCCCACCTCCAGCAGGCGCGTGAATCGCCCGCGCTTCAGGAAGTGGCTGTCGATGACGACCGAGCGCACGAAGCCCAGTCCCGCGCTCATCTTCACGGCGCCCTTGCGCATCGCGTCCGCGGCGGCACCGTCGTAGATCATGGTGGCCGACATCGCCGCCGCGCCCGCGCTGGTGCCCGCCACGACGGCACCGTCCGCGCGCCGCTCCCGAATGGCGTCCAGCATCGGCGAGCCACCCAGAATATGGGTCAAGCGCAGCTGATCGCCGCCGCTGATGAAGATCACGCCGCAGCGCGCGAGCGTCGCCAAGTTGGCGTCGTCTTGCGCGTCGGCGCGCTGGCGGACGTCCAGGAAGTGCACCTCGCTCGCTCCCAGGGCGTCGAACGTCTGGCGGTAGCCGTCGAACACCTTGTCGGGGATCCGGCTGGCGGTCGTGATCACGCCGACCTCGATCTGGTCCGTGGGAGCGAGGCTCATGACGCGCTGCAGCACGGCCGAGCGGGAGGTCTTGTCCTCCGCGCCTCCGATGGCGATCAGGGCGCCCTGGCCTGGGGGGGGCTCCTCGGGCATCACGCGATGCCGCCGTGACGGCGGCGGGGCTGGACCGGTCGGGACCGGGCGGGCTGCGACGTGGAGCATCGGTGGATCATCGGTACCTCCGAGCGGGACCGCGGGCACGTCCGTGTCGCGCTCCCCGGTGCGAGCCCGCTCGCGTCCGCGTCGATCGCCTGCGGATTGCGTGCCGGAACGCCCGTGGTCGAACGGTGGCAGCGTACCGCGCAGATCGTGGAGGCATCGTCGTCGTGCACGTGACCGTGGTGCGGTCCGCCGCGACCGCACGAGGCGCGTGCGGTCGCTTCAGGCGAACAGGTCCTCGCCGCGGAACGCCTTCGCCTTCTTGGCGTACGCCGTGGGGCGCTTGTGGAAGAAGTCGACGTGCTTGCCAGCGAGCAGCTCCTCCTCGAACCAGCTGGTGCGTTCGACCCGCGCCGGGTCGGGCCGGAACTCGGGGTGGTACCCGACCGCGCCCAGCGCTGCGTCGAAGCGGTGTTGCACGAACGCCAGCACGTCGCTCTGGGGCAGAACATCGAGCTCGCCCGCTTCGTAGATCCACGCCACGATCTCGCGCTCGGCTTCGTAGCCATCGCGGACGGCGCGTCGCACGCGCGCTTCGAACTCCGCATCGAACCAGTCGGGTCGCTCGACCTGGAGGATCCGCACCAACTCGTAGCCGAACAGGCCGTGGATCTGTTCCTCCTGGCTGGTGGCGTCCACGACGTTGCTGACGCCTTTGAACAGACCCCGGTGACGTTGGAACGCCTTCATGATCAGAAACTGTCCGAACAGGCTGACGTGCTCGACGAAGGCGCTGAACATCAGGAGCGAGAAGGCGAACTCGCGTCCGTCGCGTTCCACGTGCTCCGGTGCGGGCAGCCGGTCGTTGATGCGATCGAGAAGCGAGAGCCGACGCTGCAGCGCCGGGACCCGGTCGAGCCGCTCGAACGCTGCGTCCAGGCCCAACAGGTGCAGCAGGTGCGCGTAGGCGTCCTGGTGCCGGACCTCGGATTCGGCGAAGGTGAAGCCCACGGCGCCGACCTCCGGCTTCGGCAGGCGCTTCATCAGGTCGCCCCAGAACTGCTTGACGGCGACCTCGACCTGCGCGATCGCCAGCGTCGCGTTGGTGATCGCCTGCCGCTCGACCGGCGTGGTGCCGACGTGGAAGTCGTGCACGTCGTCGGCCAGGTTGAACTCGGTGTGGAGCCAGTAGGCGTGCCGCACCGCGTCGCGGTAGGGGAGGAGTTCCGGGTACTCCACCGGGCGGAGCCGGGTCCGGCGGGTCAACAGACAGCGGGACGTGGCCGTCACGCTTCGCACACCGAGCAGGCCAACAGTTCGCGGCTGAACGCCTGCGCCGAGTTGATGGAGTGCTGATAGTACAGGCTCTTCACGCCGCGCTGCCACGCTTCGAGGTGCAGGGCGTTGAGGTCCCGGGCGGGCGTGTCGGGGTGGATCATCAGGTTCAGCGACTGGCCCTGATCCAAAAACGGCTGGCGCTGGCCGGCCTGCACGACGACGTCGAGCTGGCTGACCTCGGCGAAGGTCGCGAACAGCGCCTTCTCCTCGTCGCCGAGCCGGTCCAGGTGCCGAACGCTGCCGTCGTGCTCGAGGATGCTGCGCCACACCGCGGGCGTGTCCAGGTCGCGCTCGGCGAGCGCCTCGCGCAGGACCGGGTTGCGGAAGGTGGTGACCGACTTCGCGAGGTCGCGCACGTAGTAGTTGGAGCGGATCGGCTCGATCGACGGCGACGCCTGCCCCAGGATGAACGAGCTGGACGTGGTCGGCGCGACCGCGGTCAGGGTGGCGTTGCGGCGACCGTAGCCTGCGAGGAGTTCGGGTTCGCCGTAGCGCTGGGCGAGATCGGCGGAGGCGCGCCCGGCCGCGTCGCGCACGGTGCGGAAGATCTCCTGGTTCTTCGCCGACGCCGCTAGACTGCCGAACGGGATGCGCTGCTCCTGCAGGTAGCTGTGCCAGCCCAGCACGCCGATGCCCAGCGCCCGGTGCCGGCGAGCGAAGCGGTGCGCCCGCGCCATGTGCGGGATCTCCGCCGAGCGCTCCACGAACTCGCTCATGACCGCGTCGAGGAAGCAGGCGAGCACCTCGACGGCGTCGGTGTCCTTCCACGCCTCGTAGTGGCGCAGGTTCATGCTGGACAGGTCGCAGACGAACGACTCGTCCTCGGCGACGGGCAGCATGATCTCGCTGCACAGGTTGCTGGACCGGATCGGCATGCCGCGGTCGCGGTAGACGTCGGGCGCACCGAGGTTCGCGTTGCCTTCGAAC
>JBBDSD010000417.1:0-2770 GCA_040905065.1 Trueperaceae bacterium
GGCCTGAGGCGCACCTCAGGCCACCTCGATCCGGATGCGGGCCCGCTTGCTGGAGCCGTCTTCCTGCGTGTCGATGTCCACGAGGGGGCCGTCGGGCACCTCGTCCCCCAGGCTCTCGATCAGTTCGACCAGGTCGATCTTCTGCCGCTCCAGCTCCAGGCGGGCCTCCTTCGGCAGAAACCGCGCGGCGAAGCGGGCCAGCTTGAGCGGCACGTTGACGTGGATCCGGGCGTTCCCTTTGTCGTCGCGCGCCGCGTCGTCGCTGGCGTCGATGCGGATGCGCAACAGCTGTGCCGGCGGCCGTGGCTTGGGCGGCCCGGGAGGGGTCGGCGGACGTCCTGGGCGCCCCGGTCGGCTTCCGGTCGGCGCGTCGCTCTCGCGGAGAGCCTCCAGCAACGCGGCGGCCTGATCGGCGCTGATGCGCCCGGCCTCCAGCAGGCTCAGAATGCGGTCGCGATCGGCGCCGGCCACCTCAACCCACCTTCACGGAGAGGTCGCCGGTCTTGAGGCCCAGCTCGATGCGCGCGCGTCCCGATCCGAGGGTGCCGCGGACGCTCCCGCCCACGCCCTCGCGCGTGGCGCGCAGGGGGTCGTCGCCGCAGGCGTCGCCGATGCTCACGCGTCCGTGCACCTCGGCGTCCGCGTCTTCCGGGAGCCGCAGGTCCAGGTCGCCTACCGTCAGGAAGATCCGGTGGAGCCCTGGGGCGGGGTCCAGCTCCAGGTCCACGTCTCCGGCCCGCACGTCGAGATCTATCGCCGTCGCGCCTCGTACCTCGACGTCGCCGGCCAGCAAGGTGCCCGCCACGGCGGGGACGTCGCGTACGTCGAGGTCGCCTGCCTTGACGTCGAGCCGCACGCCGGTGCGTGGGGGCAACGTCACCGTGAACCGGTTGCGTTGCGTCACGCCGTCGATGAGGCGGTCCAGCCAACTTCCCTCGCGCCGCGAGGCGGGCCGGACGGCCCAGCCGTCCCCGTCCTCTTCGACGACCAGCTGGCCGTCGTCGTCGTGCAGTCGCGGGGTGCGTGCGGTCGGATCGGCGTCGAAGGTCGCGTCGGCGGCCAGGAGATCGACGGTCAACCAGCGATCGACCGCTGCAGAGATGGCGCGATCCGGTCGTTCGGAAGTCGCCTTCGCATCGAAGCCGGGGTCCGCTTCGGTGGGGTCCGCTTCGGTGTCGTGCGGTACGCCTTCGCCCGCTACGTGGGGATTGCTCGGCGTCGCGTCGGCGGCGGCGCCGGGCGGATCGATCGATTCGAACTCGCCCAGGGCGTCCAGCAGCCGCTGCGCCTGGCGTTCGTCCAGCTTGCCCTGGTCCCGCAGAGCTCGGATCCGGTCGGCGTCGCTCATCGCGGTCCTCCTTCGCGGGCGGAGGCCCGCGTTCCCCTAGATCGTAGAAGGTGGATCGCGTTTTGTCAATCTCGTCTTTCTATTCCTTAAGGTCTGATTTGGCTTTCGTCGAGTCGAAGTTGGTACGAGCCGTCGAGGAAGCGCACCGCTCGGTAGCCGCGACCCACGTAGTGCCCCATCGCCTCGCGGACCGCGACCCGCCACGCCTCCGCCTGCTTCGGTGCTTCGTACAACAGTGGGGGGAACGAGGCGGGCACGCGTACCTGCACGGTCGCGGCGTCCAGGTCGGTCCGCACCGATCCAGGGCCCCCGTCCTCCGCTTCGCCCAGGGCTACGGGTGGCGCTGGCCCGTCGAGCAGGGGCCGCGGGCGCCCATCGGCCAGCTGCCGCACCTGCTCGGATCCGATGTCCCAACGGATCAGCAGGCGATCGGTGGCCAGCGAACCGTAGACCACGCCACCCAACGTCCCGTAGAAGTCCGCGAAATAGGCGACGCCGATCGCACCGAGCTGCTCCAGGTTCAAGCGCGCATTGACGGCGAGGAGCGGATCGAAGGTCCAGCTCACCCACGGCAAGTCGCGTTCGAGCGCCCACGACCGCTGGTACCGCTTGAGCGCCCGCCCCAGGCCGGTCTTGCGGTACTCGGGCAGGACCGCCAGCAGGTGGGAGTGGAGACCGGTCGCCGTCTCCCCCACCGGTCGTGCCAGGAACCCCAGGACGTAGCCGACCATCCGGTCCCCGTCGAACGCGCCCGCGACCAGTCCGCCGGCGTGCTGCAGGGCACGCAACGCCGACGCCGGAACGATCTCGCGATCGTCGACCTGCCAGACGACCTTCTCGATCGCCTCGCACCCGTGCAACTCTTCGATCCGCTCCAACGAGCGGATCGCGACCGATTCCAGACCGTCCGTGCGTGCGTTCGCTTCGCTCACGGGGGCCCGCCTAGGCGGAATCTTCCGACGCGCCGGCCGTCTCGCGACCGGCGCCCTCACCGGGAGGCGTGTCGTCACCGTGGTCGCCAGCGGCGCGCGGAGAGCGTCCTCGTAGTTGGATGCGCGGCTCGTCGACCTCCCAGCCGGTGGCCTCTTCAATCGTGCGTTGAAGGAACTGACCGAGTGGAACGCCATCCACCATCGGAGCCGGAACGTCCAACACCTCGCCGGTGTCGCGGCAGATCAGGTGGTAGTGCGGACTGACGTTGCTGTCGTACAACTTCTGGCCGCCGGTACCTTGGAACTCGCGCAGCACCCCCGCGCCGGACAGTACGTGCAGGTTCAGGTAGACGGTCGACAGGCTCAGGTCCTCGCCGCCACGCCGTAGGTCCAGGTACAGGTCCTCCGCGCCGACGTGCCGGTCGCGTTCCGCGATGTACCCGACGATGGTCGCGCGCGGCCGGCTGTACCGGAGGCCGTGCGCACGGAG
>JBBDSD010000418.1:0-2749 GCA_040905065.1 Trueperaceae bacterium
GCGGCCTCGTGAGCCTGGTCGGCGCGATCGCGAACCTCTTTCGCACGCTCCTGGACCGATTCGGCGGCCGATTCCGCAGCGCTCGCGGTGGCCGCTGCGCCGGCCGCGACCGCGCCCGTCGCCGCGTTCGCGGCGGCACGTGCCGCGCGCGCGGCTTCGCCCGAGGCAGCCTCGGTACGGTCGGATGGGGCTTCGCGGTGCGATGCGTCGGCCGGCGGCGCCCCGCTCGAGGACGAAGGCGGCGTGGAGGGCGCACGCGGCGCGGGCGGCGTCGCGCGCGCTGGCGGGTACGGATCACCGTCGCGTGCCACGCGCTCCGCGCTGCGGTTCATCAACCGGACCAGCAGGTAGACCGCGCCGGCGACCAAGGCGATCGGCACCAGGAACCGCAGCAGCGACCACACCAGTCCCGCGACCCAGGTGAAGGCCGTCCCGGCCAACCCCAGCACCCACCCGGCCAACCAGACCAGGCCGGTTCCGACCAGCAGGGCGATGAGCCCGAAGACGACCAGTTCGACGATCTCCTGCACGGATCGTTTCATGTCCGGAGTATAGCAGCGTACGCACGCTCTCTTCGGCCGATCCGACCCGAGCGGCACCTGCCGCGGGCCGCACCGGTCGTGCATCGCGAACGAGGCCGCCGCGTTGCGGCGCGGATAGACTCGCCGCATGGAGGCGACCTACCGACCGGAACGGATGGTGCACGGCGGGCGCGCCCTGGCGCGGGACACGGACGGTCGCGTGGTGCTGCTGCACGGGGCGATCCCGGGCGAGACGGTGCGCGCGGAGGTCCGCACCGTCGCGGGCGTGGCGCAGGGCGCGGTGACCGAGGTGCTCGAGGCCGACCCCGATCGGATTCCGCCCGGACCGCATCCGGGACTCGATCTGGGCTTCGTCCGCTACGAGCGACAGTTGCGGCTCAAGGCCGAGGTGCTGCGCGACGCCGCCCACCGAGCGGGCGTGGCGCTGCCGAGCGATCACGTGGCGGTGGAGCCGTCGCCCCGGACCTGGGGCTACCGCGGCGGGGTGCAACCCGCGGTGCGCGACGGGCGCCTCGGGTACCGGCGCGAGGGAAGCGACGAGCTGGTCGTGCTGGACAACGATCCCACCGCCAACGCCGCCTTGCAGCGCGCTTGGACCGCGCTGGAGCAGGTCGGCCTCCCAGCAGGGGTGGTCGAGGTCGCACTGCGCGGCAACGACGCGGGCGAGGCGCTGGCCGCCTTCGTCGCGACGGTGCCCGACCGGGAGCTTCTGGACCTCGGGCACGCGCTGGTGCGCGCCGGGCTGGCAGGCGTGGCGGTCGCGCCGTGGGACGCGCGTGGTCGCTTCCGGTCGGGCAAGTCGCGCCTGGCCGGCAAGCGCGAGATCCGGCAGCGGTTCGGCGAGATCGAGGCGTCGGTCAGCGCCACCGCCTTCGCGCAACCGAACCCGGAGGCTGCCGGCGCGGCGTACCGCGCGCTGACAAGGATGACGCCCGGCGGCGATCACGCCTGCGACCTGTTCGCCGGCAGCGGCCTGATCGGGATGCACCTCGCGGACCGCTACCAGCGCGTGACCGCCGTCGAGGTGTCGCACGAGAGCGTGACGCGCGGCCGCCGGGACGCGGAGCGGCTGGGGCTCGAAGGTCGCCTGACGTTCGTGCGGGGGGACGCGCGCAAGCGACCGATTCCGGGCGCCGAGCTGCTGGCGGTCGACCCCCCGCGGGCGGGCCTTTCCAAACCGCTGCGGCGGGCGATCTCGGCCAGCGGCGCGAAGGTGCTGGCGTACATGGCGTGCGACGTCGCCACCTGGGCGCGCGACGCGGCCGACCTGACCGCCCACGGGTGGCGCCTAGCGGAGGTGCGACCGTTCGACTTCCTGCCCCACACGCACCATCTGGAGCTGGTGAGCCGTTTCGAACGATGAGCTGCTCGCCTCGGCGGTAGCATGACGCCGTGTTGGCGAAACGGATCATCCCCTGCCTGGACGTGCACGCCGGTCGCGTGACGCGAGGCCAGCAGTTCGGTCGTGCCGAGGACGGCGGACTGGCCGACGTCGGCGACCCGGTCACGCTGGCGCTGCGCTACGACGCGCAGGAGGCCGACGAACTGGTGCTGTACGACATCACCGCCACCTCCGAAGGGCGCAGCCTGATCTTGGACGTGCTCACGCGCGTGGCGGAACGCTGCTTCATGCCGCTCACCGTCGGTGGCGGCGTCCGCACGCTGGACGACGTCCGCGCTCTGTTCCTGGCGGGTGCCGACAAGGTGTCGATCAACTCCGGCGCCGTGGCCGACCCGACCCTGATCCAGCGCGCCGCGGAGCACTACGGATCCCAGGCGATCGTGCTGTCGATCGACGCCAAGCGCAGGCGCGAGGACGGCACGCTCGAGGTGGTCGTGGCCGGCGGCCGCAGGCCCACTGGCATGGACGCCGTGGCGTGGGCCGAGCGGGGCCAGGCGCTCGGGGCGGGGGAGATCGTGCTGAACTCGATCGACGCCGACGGCATGACCACGGGCTACGACGTGGCCGGCACGCGCGCCATCGCGCGCGCCGTGGATCTACCGCTGGTCGCCTCCGGAGGCGCCGGGCACGCCGAGCACATGCTGGAGGTGCTTCGCGACGGCGAGGCGGACGCCGCCCTGGCGGCCGGGATCTTCCACCGCGGCGAGGTCACGGTGCTCGACGTCAAGCGTCGCTTGGCGGCGGCCGGCCTGCCGGTCCGTTTGGACGACCTGGGCCGCGATCCGTACGGCATCGACGCTGCCGA
>JBBDSD010000419.1:0-2707 GCA_040905065.1 Trueperaceae bacterium
CCGAACAGCACGTTCGTCAGGCTGCGGTTCATCGCCTTGCACATGATCTGGGTGAGGATGAAGCCGGCGGCGCCGACCAGCGATCCGGCCACCACCAGGGCGCTGTTGCCCAGCGCGAATCCGGCCATCGCGGCGGCCAGCCCGGTGTACGCGTTCAGGAGGCTGATCACGATCGGCATGTCGGCCCCGCCGATCGGCAGGACCAGCAGCGCGCCCAGGGCGAGCGCCAGCAACGACAGGACCGCGAACGCCGCCACGCCCCAACCCGAGTCGGGCACCAGCGCCAGCGTCACGGCGGCGGCCAGCACGACCGCGGCCATCGCCGCCGTCACCAGCGACTGCATCGGGATTCGGATGGGCCGGCTGGGTACGCGGCCGGCCAGCTTGCCCCAGGCGACCACGCTGCCGGTGGCGGCCAGCGATCCGATGATCGCCGCAGCGGCGATGGCGGCGGCGGTGCCGACGTCGCGCGCCGGGTCACCGTGGAATTCGGCCCAGGCGACGAAGAAGGAGGCGATGCCGCCGGACCCGTTGAACAGGGCCACCATCTCCGGCATCTGCGTCATCTGCACGGTGCGGGCCGCGACGGCGCCAACCACGGCGCCGACCGCCAGGCCGATCCCCACCCAGAGCGGATCGATGCCGCTGCGCAGCAGGGTCGCGACGATCGCGACCAGCATGCCGCCGGCGGAGAGCAGGTTGCCGCGCCGGGCGGTGCTGGCGCGGCCCAGCGCCTTGAGGCCCAAGATGAAGAGGATGGCGGCGAGTACGTAGGCGAGATCGACCCAGGCCACCGTCATCCCTCCTTCCGTCCGGCCTTGAACATGCCCAGCATCCGGTCGGTGACCAGATAGCCACCGACGACGTTGATGGTGGCGAAGATCAGCGCCGCCACGCCGATCACGGTGGCGAACGGCCCTTCGGCGCTGGCGGCCACGATCGCGCCCACGATGGTGATGCCGCTGATGGCGTTGGCGCCGGACATCAACGGGGTGTGCAACTGACTGGGCACGCGCTTGATCAGCTCGACGCCGAGGAACAGCGCCAGCACGAATACGAACACCAACAGGATCACGCCGTGGCCTCCTCGTCCCCGGCCGCCGCGCGGGCGGCCGCTACGCGTTCGTCGCGGACGGTGCCGTCCGCGGTCAACAGGCACGCTTTGATCAGATCGTCCGCGTCGGGATCGAGACGCATCGTCTTCGCGTCGTCGTCCCAGGCGTGCTCGACCAGGTTCGCGACGTTGGCGGCGTACATCTCGCTGGCGTCGCGCGCCACGCTGGACGGCAGGTCGACCCGCCCGACGATGCGCACGCCGTTCACCTCGACCTCGTCGCCGGCGACGGTGCCCTCCACGTTGCCGCCGGTGGAGGCGGCCATGTCCACGATCACGCTGCCCGGGCGCATGCCGGCCACCATCTCGGCGTCCACGATGCGGGGCGCGGGCCGCCCGAACAGCTGGGCGGTGGTGATCACCACGTCGGCGTTCGCGACCACCTTCGCCATCTGGCGGCGTTGCTCGGCCAACTGCTCCTGGGTGAGTTCCTTGGCGTAGCCCTGCTCGGTCTCGCCCGTCTCGCCCACGTCCAGCTCGATGAACTTCGCACCCAACGAACGAACCTGTTCGGCCACGACCGGGCGGGTGTCGTACGCCTCGACCCGGGCGCCCAGCCGCTTGGCGGTCGCGATCGCCTGCAGGCCGGCGACGCCCACCCCGATCACGAACACGCGGGCGGGGGCGATGGTTCCGGCCGGGGTGCTCATCATCGGGAACGCCTTGGGACTGCGGTCGGCCGCGGTCAGCACGGCGGCGTAGCCGGCCAGGCTGGCCTGGCTGGAGAGGACGTCCATCTTCTGCGCGTAGGAGGTGCGCGGGATCAGCTCCATGCTGATCGACGCCAAGCGTCGGTCCCGCAGCCGCTTCACCAGCGCGTGCTCGCGGAACGGATCCAGCATCCCCAGCACGGTGGCGCCGTCCGGTACGGCGTCCAGCAGCGCGGCGTCCGGCGGCGTGACCAGCACCAGCAGGCCCGCGTCGGCCAGGGCGGCGTCACGGTCCACGAAGGTCGCGCCCGCGTCCTCGAACGCCTTCTGCGTGTAGTGCGCACTCGCGCCGTAGCCGGTCTCGAGCACGACCGTGGCGCCGCTCGCGCGGAGGCGCTTCACCGCCGTGGGCGACAGCGCCACGCGGCGCTCCCCCTCGGTCCGGTCGACGATGCCAACGATGTTCATGCCATGCCCCTCTCCTTCGGATGCTGGATCACGATCGCACGGGCGTCGTTCAGATTGTGGCGGGTCGGACCGGGGACGTACGTCCCCCCGATCCGTTCGAAGAACGTACCCGAGTCGTTGCGTGCGAGATGGTCCCGTGCGTCCACCCCCGCGGCCCGCGCCGCCGCCATGGTATCCGGACCCACCATCGCACCGGCCGCTTCCGAACCGCCGTCCCGCCCGTCGGTGCCCGCCGACAGCGTCCACGGCGTGGCGTCCTGCAGCTCCAGCGCGAACGCCAGCGCGAACTCGAGGTTGCGGCCGCCCACCCCGTCGCCCCGCACGGTGACGGTGGTCTCGCCGCCCGACAGCAGGACCACCGGCGGCGCGAACGGCGTGCCGTGATCGGTCACGCTGCGCACGATGGCGGCGTGCGCTCGGGCGACCTCGCGCGCTTCGCCCTCGAACCGGTCGGACACGATCACGGCCCGCAGCC
>JBBDSD010000420.1:0-232 GCA_040905065.1 Trueperaceae bacterium
GAGGCGCTCCAGCCCGGTCGCGGCGAGATCTACAACGTCGGCAGCGGCCGCGGCTACAGCGTCCTCGAGGTGATCGAGGCCTGCCGCGCCGTGACCGGGCGACCGATCGCGGCCGAACGCGCGCCGCGGCGCGCCGGCGATCCCGCCGAACTGGTCGCCGACCCGACCCGCCTGCGCGAGCGGTTGGGATGGGAGGCACGGGCCAGCGAGCTGCACGAGATCGTGGCCAGGG
>JBBDSD010000420.1:242-2698 GCA_040905065.1 Trueperaceae bacterium
GGCGCCTGGCGCACCCCGACGGGTACGGAGGCGAACCGTGAAGCGGCGTTCACGCCCCGGTCGGCCGGACACGCCCGGTCGGTGCGACCCCGTGATATACCGGTCCACGCCCGACCCCGGGCCCGCACGCGGCCCCGCCTGCCGACGCACCGTCGGCGACCGGACCGGGGCGCCTAGCGATCGCCGCGTTTGGAGCGTTCGATGACACGAATCCTGACCATCCTTCTCGCCGCCGCCCTGCTGGGAGCCGTCTGGGCGCAACGTCCGATCACGCTCGCCGGCGTGATCGAGAGCGACGACCCCCTCCCGGACGCCACCCGCGTAGCGGTGCAGGTGATGGACGCCTCCGGCGTCTGGGTGCTCGAGGTCGGCTCGACCGTGCCGCTCGCCGGAAGCTTCCAACTGGAGGTCGGCGCCGTGCCCGAGGAGCGGCTGCGCCCGTTCCGCAGCGGCGCCGTGCTGCTGCCCGGATTGCAGAACGAGTACCGCGTCGCGCCGGACGACGCTCGCTTCGCGCAGGGCGTCATGTCGATGTACTTGGACGTGGACGACAGCGGCGTCTGGACGCGCGAACCGGAGCGGGACCCGTACTTCCTGGCGTTGTCGCAGCTGGAGCGGCCGATCGGCTTCTTCACGCTGATCTACGTCGATCAACCCGTCACGCTCATGGGCAGCTCCGTCGAGCTGCAGCTCGAGCCGGGTTGGAACGTGTTCACCGTCCGTTTCCCCGAGAGCGGACCGTCGTACGAGATCCGCGCCGAGGTCGACGACGTGGCGCTCGAGGTCCTCGACCTGCTTCCGCGCTGACCGTGATCCCGACGCGGCCCCGCCCGGCACGCTGATATAACGGGCGCATGGATACCTACGAAGGTTCGTGGATCGGTACCGGCCTCCGGATCGGCATCGTCGCCGCACGGTTCAACGACCTGATCACGCGACGCCTGCTGGACGGTGCCAGCGACGCGCTTCGGCGCTCCGGCGTCGCAGGCGACGACGTCGCGGTCGTCTGGGTCCCCGGCGCGGTCGAGATTCCGCTGGCCGCCACGCGCCTGGCCGCCAGTGGCCGATTCGACGCCGTGATCGCCCTCGGTGCCGTCATCCGGGGCAGCACCAGCCACTTTGATCACGTCTGCGGCATCGTCGCGTCCGGCGTCGCGCGCGCCGCGCACGACACCGGCGTGCCGGTCGCGTTCGGGGTCCTTACCACCGACACGATCGAACAGGCGATCGAACGGGCCGGAACCAAGGCCGGCAACGCCGGAGAAACCGCGGCGCGCAGCGCGATCGAGATGGCCACCCTGCTCCGGACGCTGCCGGGGCCAAGCGCATGACCGGCGCGGCGGCCGCGAGTCCCTCCACGGACCTCGGGCTCCGTCTGGCCGTGATCGCGTCGGTCGTCGCCGTGATCGGCATGAACGTCGCCGCCAACGCGCTGCCGTTGTTCGGACGCGCCACCGGCGCGATCAGCGACGCCTACCCGACGCCGTTCACGCCCGCCGGGTACGTGTTCTCGATCTGGGGCGTCATCTACCTGGGACAGATCGTCTACGCCGTCTGGCAAGCCACCCCGGCGGGACGCGCCGACCCGCGCACGGCGTCGGTCGCGCCGTGGGTGATCGCGTCGGGCGCCATGAACGTGAGCTGGTTGATCTTGTGGCACGCGGAGTTGGTGGCGTGGGCAGTGCTGCCGATCGTGGCGCTGCTGAGTTGCGTCGCCGTCGTCTACGAGAAGCTGCGCGCCGCCCCGTCCAAGGGCGATCCGGCGGCCGATTCTGCGGGCGTCGTGCGCTGGACCGCGCAGATTCCGTTCGCGATCTACTTCGGGTGGCTCTCCGTCGCCACCATCGCCAACGTGGCGGTCGCCGGCGTCGCCCTCGGTTGGCAGGGCGCTCCCTTCGGGGCGGAGGCGTGGGCCGGCCTGATGATCCTCGTCGCCACCCTCCTCGGCGTGCGCATGCTGCAAGCCCGAGCCGAGCCGGCGTTCGCCCTGGTGCTGATCTGGGCGTTCGTCGGCATCGCGGTCGAGGTCGGACTCCCCAGCGTCCTGGCGTTCACGGCCGCCGTGGCGTCCGCCCTGCTCGCAGGCGGCATCGCCGGGCGCCTGGTCCGCCGGGGGGGGAGACGGGCCGCACGATGAGCGACGACGCGCGCGCGCCGTGGACCGACCGCGAGATCGTGGAGACCTACTTCCCCGCGACCGATGCGCGCTTGGTGCCACGCACGCTGCGTTATCGCTTGCAGGCGGGGTCCCAAGGGCGCATCGTGGTGATCGACCGGACCGGCGACGTCGAGCGGGGCGTGCTCACGCCCGTCCCCAGCGCCGGCAACCCGACCGGCGAGCTGGCCTGCGACCTCTGTGGGCGAAGCGGAACGCGCAGGTTCCTCGCGCTGTACCGACTCGAGGTGCCCGGCAGCCACGGCCGCCGCTTCCGCTACCTGACCGCCTGTCGAGACCG
>JBBDSD010000421.1:0-16483 GCA_040905065.1 Trueperaceae bacterium
CCCGTCCTCGTGTCGACGACCCGGCACGGCTCGGCACGGCGTAGAGCCGGTCAGGCCGGCGCGGGCACCGCCTTCGAGCGATCCGCCCGGTCCCCCTCCGTCGTACTCCCGTCCCCCTCCAGCGGGGGACGGAACGTCCGAAGGCGCAGAGCGTTGCTGAGCACGAACACGCTGGACAGGCCCATCGCCGCCGCCGCCAGGATCGGCGAGAGCAGCAGGCCGAAGGCGGGGTACAGCACGCCCGCCGCGACCGGGATCAGCACGGTGTTGTACGCGAACGCCCAGAACAGGTTCTGGCGGATGTTGCGCAAGGTGCTTCGCGAAAGCACCACCGCGTTCGGCACGCCGCGAAGGTCGCCCGACATCAACACCACGTCGGCCGATTCGATCGCCACGTCGGTCCCGGTGCCGATCGCCAGGCCGACGTCGGCCTGCGCCAGCGCGGGCGCGTCGTTGATGCCGTCGCCCACGAACGCCACGCGGGTGCCGTCCGCCTGCAGCGCGCGCACGGCGTCCGCCTTGCCGCTGGGCAGCACCTCGGCCTGGACCTCGTCGATGCCCAGCCGGGCCGCGATCGCCTCGGCGGTGCGGCCGTCGTCACCGGTGATCATCACCGTGCGGATCCCCTGCCGATGCAGCGCCGACAGCGCGTGCGGCGTGGACGGCTTGATCGGATCCGCGACGGCGATCACGGCGATGGCCCGCCCGTCCACGACCACGTGCACGGCGGTCTTGCCTTCGTCCGACAGGCGCGCAGCGGCCTCCCGCAGCGGCGACGCGTCGACCTGCAGCCGGTCCAGCCAGCGCGCCGTTCCGACGTGCACCGTCCGACCCTCGACCGTGGCGGTCACGCCGTGACCGGGCACCGCCTCGAAGCCGCTGGCCGTAGGAACCTCGACGCCACGGGCGCGGGCGCCGTCCACGATCGCCGCGCCGATCGGATGCTCGCTGAACGACTCGACCGCGGCGACCCAGGCCAGCAGCTGGTCCTCGCTGGCTCCGTCGCTCGCGCCCGGCAGGAGGTGCACGTCGGTCACCGTCGGTGCGCCGGTGGTCAGGGTGCCGGTCTTGTCCAGCGCCACCACCTGCGCCTGCCCCACGCCCTGCAGCGCCACCCCGTTGCGGAACAGCACCCCCATCTCGGCCGCCTTGCCGGTGCCGACCATGATCGAGGTCGGCGTCGCCAGACCCATGGCGCACGGGCAGGCGATGATCAGCACCGCCACGGTGTTCACCAGCGCGAACGTCAACGCCGGGTCCGGACCGAACGTCATCCAGACCGCGAAGGTGAGGGCCGCGACCGCCAGCACCACCGGCACGAAGACCAGCACCACCCGGTCGACCAGCGCCTGGATCGGGATCTTGGCGCCCTGCGCTGCCTCGACCATGGCGATGATCTGCGCCAGGACCGTCTCCGCGCCGACGGCGCGCGCCGCGAACCGGAAGGCGCCGGTGCCGTTGATGGTCCCCCCTACCACGCGGTCGCCCGCCGACTTGGCGACCGCCAACGGTTCGCCGGTGATCATCGATTCGTCGACGAAGCTGTCGCCGTCCACCACCTCGCCGTCGACCGGAATGCGCTCGCCGGGGCGGACCGCCACCACGTCGCCCACCCGGACCTCGGCGACGTCCACCTCCGCTTCGCGACCGTCGCGCTCGATGCGTGCCGTGCGGGGCTGCAAGCGGATCAGGGCCCGGATCGCCGCGCCGGTGCGACCCTTGGCGGTGGCCTCCAGGTAGCGACCCAGCAAGATCAGCGTGATGATCACGGCCGACGCTTCGAAGTACACGTGCGCCGTACCCTCCGGCAAGATCCACGGCACGAACGTCGCCACCACCGAGTAGCCGTAGGCGGCATTGGTGCCGATCATCACCAGCGAGTTCATGTCGGGCGCCCGGCGACGCAGCGCCGGCCAGCCCTTGCGGTAGAAGCGCAGGCCGGGCCCGAACTGCACGCCGGTCGCCAGCACGAAGAACAGGTACGCCAGCGTCTGCGGCGCCAGCGTGTCGTGGAGCCAGTGGCCGAGCGGCGGGATCGCCATGGCCCCCATGTCCAGCACGAAGATCGGCACGGTCAGGATCGCGGCGAGGGTCAGGGAGCGACGCAGCTCGCGGCGCTCGGCGTCGCGCCGCTCGGTGGCGGCGTCTTCGCGGCGGGTTCCGGCGGCGGGCTCCGCCACGTCGTAGCCGGCGTCGCGGACGGCCGCCACCAGCCTCTCGCGAGGGGCGACGTCGGGGAGGACGCGCAGATGCGCCCGTTCGGTCGCCAGGTTCACGTTCGCGTCCAGCACGCCCGGCAACTTCGCCAGCGCTCGCTCGACCCGGGCGCTGCACGCTGCGCAGGTCATGCCGGTCACCGACAGCTCCAGCGTCTCGACCCGGGGTTCGTAGCCGGCGTCGCGGACGGCGTCCAGAAGCTCCGCGGGGCCCAGCGCGTCGGTGCGGTAGCGGACCGTCGCCTGTTCGGTGGCGAGGTTCACCGAGGCGTCGACCACGCCGGAGGTGCGGCCCAGCGCGCGTTCTACGCGTGCGCTGCACGCCGCGCAGGTCATGCCGTCGACGCCCAGGCGGACGGTCGTCTCGCCCGCTGCGGCGTTCGGCCCGGTAGCCGCGAGGGACCCGGCCGTAGCCGTCGCTGCGCGGGTCGTGTCGGAGGGTTCGTTCGTCATGGTCGGCTCCATCGGTCGGCTCCATCGGTCGGAACGAGCAGGTCGCCACGGGCAGGTCGGTCCGCCCGTTCGTGTCGTGCCGCGATCGTACCCCCTACCGGGAGGGGGTGGGGGGTACACGGCCGACGCCACGAAGCATCCGAGACGCGGACCCCATGCGAACGGACGTAGCATGCCGCATGGATCCGACGCCGCCCACCAGCGGTCCGTCCCCCGCAGCCGAGCGCCTGCACGCCGATCTGGTGCGGGAGCGGGCCGCGGTGCGCCGCGACCTGGTCCTGACCGGCGCGACGGCGATCGGGACCGTGGCCGGCGTCGCGGCGGCCGTCGGCGGCGCGCCGGGTCTCGCCACGTGGGGGTACGCCGTCGCCTACCTGGCCGGCGGGGTGCCGACCGCCTTGCAAGCGGTCCGCAGCCTTCGTCGCGGACGCCTGGACATCGACCTGCTGATGATCCTGGCCGCGCTGGCCGCGGCCGCCGTCGGCGAAGCACGCGACGGAGCGATCCTGCTGCTGCTGTTCCGTGCCGCCGAGACGGCGGAAGCGTACGCCATGGGAACCACCCGCCGCGCGGTGGCCGGCCTGATGCGCCTGCGTCCCGACACCGCGCGCTGGATCGACGCGCCCGACGCGGACGCGTCCGCCGCGAACGGCGACGAGGCAGCGCCGGACGACGAGGGCGCACCGTCCCGGCTGGTGCCGGTCGAGCGGGTTCCCGTCGGCGCGACGGTGCGGGTGCTGCCCGGCGAACGGATCCCGCTCGACGGCGTAGTCACGGTGGGCACCAGCGCCGTCGACGCGTCGTCGCTCACCGGCGAGTCGGTCCCGCTCGACCGGGGACCTGGCGATCCGGTGTTCGCGGGCAGCGTGAACGGACACGCGGCGTTGGACGTGCGCACCACCGCCCCGGCGTCCGCCTCGACGCTGGCGCGGATGGTCGAGCTGGTCACCGAGGCCCAGGCCGCGCGGGCGCCCAGCCAACGGATCAGCGAATGGTTCGGGCGGCGCTACACGCCGTGGGTGCTGATCGGTGCGGCAGCGACGTTGGTCGGGTTCGGCCTTGGCGGCGAGCCGTGGTCGGATGCGCTCTACCGCACGGCAACGCTGCTGGTGGTCGCCAGCCCGTGCGCGGTGGTGATCAGCGTGCCTGCCGCCGTCCTGTCGGCCCTGGCAGCCGCGTCGCGGCGCGGCGTGCTGTTCAAGGGCGGCGCCGCGCTCGAGACGTTCGGTCGCATCGACGCCTTCCTGTTCGACAAGACCGGCACCCTGACCGACGGCCGCATGCGACAGGACGAGGTGCGCCCACGGGAAGGCGACGACGCGCCGACCGAGACGGAGGTGCTGCGTCTCGCCGCCGCGCTGGAGAGCCGCAGCGAGCACCCGCTGGCCGCGGCGATCCTGGCCGGTGCGCGCGAACGCGGTCTGGACCTTCTCGAGCCGAGCGACGTGGCCGCCCTGCCCGGGCACGGACTGTCCGGCACCGTCGAACGGCGCGCGCTCTGGATCGGTACGCGCCGTTTGGCCGAGGATCGTGGCGCACTGCAGGGCGATCGCGGCGGCGTGCTGACGCAGCAGGACGCGATCGAGGCGGACGGCCGCACGGCGGTCCTTCTGGGCGAGGATCTCGGCTCCGGTCGGGCGCGGCTGCTGGGCGTGCTGGGCGTGGCGGACACGGTCCGACCGAAGGTGCGCGACGCGCTCGCGACCTTGGCGCGCCAGGGCGTGACGCGGACCGCCATGCTGACCGGCGACCGGCCCGTGGTGGCGCACGCCATCGCCGAGCAGGTCGGCATTCCCCGCGACCGCGTCCACGCCGGGCTGCTGCCGGAGGACAAGGTGCGCGAGGTGCGTCGCTACGCCGCTTCGGGGACGGTGGCGTACCTGGGGGACGGCATCAACGACGCCGCCGCGCTGGCCACCGCGCACGTGGGCGTCGCCATGGGCGCGGCCGGCAGCGACGTGGCGCTGGACACGGCGGACGTGGCGTTGTTGGCGGACGATCTGTCGCGCCTGCCGGATGCGCACCGCCTAGCCAGGCGGGCGCGCCGGGTGCTGCGCCAGAACCTGACATTCGCGCTGAGCGTGATGGCCGGCATGGTGGCGTGGACGCTGCTCGGCGACGTTCCGCTGCCGCTCGCGGTGGTGGCGCACGAAGGCGGCACGCTGCTGGTCGTCGCGAACGGCTTGCGGTTGCTCATTCCGCAGCACGCCGACGGTGCGGAAGGCGACGGTCAGTCGCTGCCGCGGTAGCGCTCCACGCGGATCAGGTTCGTGCTGCCGCGCATGCCGAACGGCACGCCGGCTGTGATCACGAAGCGGCCTCCGGGCTCCACCAGGCCCGTCTCGGCGATGGCGCGGTTGGACGAATCCACCATGTCGTCGGTCGAGGTGATGTCATCGCTCAGGTGCGGCACCACCCCCCACGCTACGGCCAGCTGTCGGTAGGCGCGCAGGCTGGGCGTGACCGCCAGGGTGATGGCGCGCGGGCGGTTGCGGGCCACGCGCAGGGCGGTGGTGCCGCTGCTGGAGAAGGTGACGATCAGGTCGGCGGATAGGCTGTACGCCATCTGCACCGCACCGAACGAGACGGCGTCGGCGGTGGTCTCGTCCGGCGAGGGCACGTGCTCGCGCATGCCGGACTGGTACTGTTCGTCCCCTTCGACGGTGCGGGCGATGCGGTCCATCATCTCGACCGCCTCGACCGGGTACGCCCCGACCGCGGTCTCCCCCGACAGCATGATGGCGTCCGTTCCATCGTACACGGCGTTGGCCACGTCGGACGCCTCGGCGCGCGTGGGGGTGGGCGCCTGAATCATCGACTCCAGCATCTGCGTGGCGGTCACGACCGGCTTGCCGGCCTCCATGCAAGCGCGGATCAGGCGCTTCTGGATCTGCGGCACGCGCTCGGGCGCCATTTCGACCCCGAGGTCGCCGCGCGCGACCATGATGCCGTCCACCTCGCGAAGGATCTCCGTGAACCGCTCGACGGCGCCCGGCTTCTCGATCTTCGCCATCAACTTGGCCTTCGAGCCGGCGCGCGCCATGTAGTGGCGCGCCAGCAGCAGGTCGTCGCGGCTGCGCACGAAGCTCATCGCCAGCCAGTCGACGTCCAGATCCGCACCGAACTGCAGGTCCTCGACGTCCTTCTCGGTCAGGGCGGGGATCGACAGGTCGGCGCCGGGGATGTTGATGCCCTTGTTGTTGCTGAGGCGCCCGCCCAGGACCACGCGCGTCCGGATCACGGCGTTCTCGACCCGCACCACCTCGAGCGCCAGGCGTCCGTCGTCCAGCAGGAGCTTGTCGCCGGCCCGCACGTCGCGGCACAGACCGGGGTAGGTGACGCCGACGCGCTCCTGATCGCCGGGCGCGTCGTCGTCGCAGGTCAGCGCGAACGGGTCGCCCTCCTTCAGTTCGACGCTTCCGTCGCGGAAGGTGCCGGTCCGGATCTTCGGTCCTTGCAGGTCCTGCAGGATGCCGATCGATCGCCCCACGTCGTCGGAGATGGCGCGGATCTTGGCGACGTTCGCCTCGTGCACGTTCGCTTCGCCGTGCGAGAAGTTGAGGCGGAACACGTCCACGCCGGCGTCGATCAGGCGTCGGATGGTGGCGTCGCTGCTGCTGGCGGGGCCGAGCGTGGCGACGATCTTGGTGCGGCGTTCGCGCGTCATCGGGGGAAGGCGCCCCGGCCCAGGTAGCGGGCGGACGCGCCCAGTTCGGCTTCGATGGCGAGCAAACGGTTGTACTTCGCCAGGCGATCGCTGCGCGACGCCGAGCCGGTCTTGATCTGTCCGGCGTTCACGGCCACGGCCAGGTCGGCGATGAAGGCGTCCTCCGTCTCGCCGGAGCGATGGCTGATCATGGCGCCGTAGCCGTTCCGGAGCGCCAGATCGATGGCGTCGAACGACTCACTGAGCGTGCCGATCTGGTTCACCTTCACCAAAATGGCGTTGCCGACGCCGGACGCGATGCCGCGCGCCAGCCGTTCGGTGTTCGTGACGAACAGATCGTCGCCGACCAGCTGTACCCGGTCACCGAGGGCGGCGGTCATCTTCGCCCAGCCGTCCCAGTCGTCCTCGGCCAGGCCGTCTTCGATGCTGACGATCGGGTAGCGCTGCGCCCAGTCGCTCCAGAAGCCGATCATCTCGTCGGCGTCCATGCGTCGCCCTTCCGACGCGAGGGTGTAGACGCCGCCTTCGAAGAACTCGGTCGAGGCGGGATCGAGCGCCAGCGCGATCTGGCGGCCGGGCTCGTAGCCGGCCTTCTGGATCGCTTCGAGGATGGTCTCGATCGCCTCCTCGTTGCTGCGCAGGTTCGGGGCGAAGCCGCCTTCGTCGCCGACGTTGGTGTCGTAGCCGCGGCCGCTCAGCACCTTCTTCAGGTGGTGGAACGTCTCGACCCCGGCGCGCAGCGCTTCACTGAACGTGTCGAATCCGACGGGAGCCAGCATGAACTCCTGCATGTCGACGGCGTTGTCGGCGTGCTCGCCGCCGTTGACGACGTTCATCATCGGCACCGGCAGGGTGCGCGCGCCGGGTCCGCCCAGGTGGCGGTAGAGCGGTTGTTCGAGGGTGTCGGCCACCGCCCGGGCGGCGGCGAGCGAGACGGCCAGGATCGCGTTGGCGCCCAGCTCGGCCTTGTTCGGGGTGCCGTCCAGTTCGATCATGGCGCGATCGAGGGCGATCTGGTCGGCGGCGTCCATGCCCAGCACCGCGGGCGCGATCCGCTCGTTCACGTTGGCGACGGCGGTGCGGACACCCTTGCCGAGGTACCGGTCGCCGCCGTCGCGCAGCTCGACTGCTTCGTGTGCGCCGGTCGAGGCGCCGGACGGCACGGTGGCGCTGGCCGCGACGCCGCTGACTAGGCGCACGCTGGCGCCGACGGTGGGGTTGCCGCGCGAGTCCAGGAGTTCGAGGGCTCGCACCTCTTCGATGTGCGTCAAGATGGTTCCTCCGTTCGGTGTCGGACCGAACGCCTTCGTCCGATCGGGACGAGGGGCTACGGGCACCGTCGGTCGCCCCGGCCGGGGCGCTGCGACGGAATCGGGATCATCCTACCGGCCGGCCGAGCTCCGCGTCAGGCTGGGCCGAGCCGTCCCGCCGAGCGCTCGTCGCTCAGCCGGTCCGCAGCGGCACGACCATCGCCAGGTAGGCGGGATCACTGGGATCGTTGAGCAGGCTGGGCGTGGTCGGTCCGGAGAAGCGCATGCGCAGCTCGCCTTCCAGCGGAGCGAGCGCGTCGGTGAGGTATTTGGCGTTGTACGCCAACGCCATCTCGCCGTCGCTGCCCTCCTGCTGTACCTCGACCGCCTCCTGCGAGCGGCCGTACGCCCCTTCGGCGGTGATCTGCAGCACACCGTCCTTGACGAACAGGTCGACGCGGTTGTTGGCGGTCTTGTCGGCCATCACCGCCACGCGTTGCGCCACGTCGTACAGCGCGTCGGCGCGCAGGGTGATCGTGATCGGAAAGGTGCTGGGGATGACGCGGCGGTAGTCGGGGAAGGTGCCGTCCATGAGCTTGACGTTGATGCGCGCCTGCTCGGTTCGGAGCGACAGCTGGCCCTCCGCCACGGCGATGTCGACGTCCCCGTCGCCCAGCAGGCGGACCACCTCGTCGGCGCTCTTCGACGGCACGATCCAGGCGCCGTCCAGCCCCGAGCGCTCGTCCAGATCGTAGTACGCCAGGCGGAACCCGTCGGTCGCCACCGCCCGCGTGCCCTGGTCGCTCGCTTCGATCTTCACGCCGCGGAAGATCGCCTGGTATTCCGCCACCGCGGCGGCGTAGCGGACGCTGCCCAACGCCTTCGCTAGACCGCGTGCGCTGAGCCGGCCCTCGTAGTCGTCGTGGAAGGTCAGCGCCTGCGTGGCGTCGGGATCGACCAGCTGCAGCCGCGTCGCGTAGCTTCCCGAGGCGATCTGGAGCTCGTTCTGGCCCTCCTCGACCGCCAGGTCCACGACGTCGCCCGGAAGCGCTCGCACGACCTGGGCGAACACCTGGGCGGGAAGCGCCAGGGTGCCGTCGCCCCGCACGTCGGCGGAGACGGTGGTCTCGACGTCCAGATCGAGGTTGGTGCCGCTGAACCGCAGCGCGTCGCCGAGCAGATCGATCCGCACCAGATTCAGTCCCGGGTTGCTGCTTCGCGTGGGGACGATGCGTTCGACGTGACTCAGGGCGTTGGCGAGCGAGGACGTTGGGACCTGGACCTTCATACGTGGACCTTCATACCTGGACCTTCATGGCGTCTCCTGACGAGCGAGTCTCGCACGAGCATACCGCATGCGTTCGCCAGGTCCAGGACGCGTTGGATCGGTGTCCATCGAGGGGTCGGCGGGGGCGGTGCGATCGTTCATCGAGTCGAAGAAGGAACAGTACGTCATCGTAGGGGCTGTGGACTCTGGGGAGAAGTGGAACGTGCGACGTGCTGGACGGTCGTGGGCTTGTGGACGCCACTGCGGAGAAGTTGCTCGGCCGTGTGGAGAAGTGCAGGCCTTCTCCACACCTTTCCCCAAGCCGAGCGGAGGGCGGCTTCTCCGCAAGCGGGTGCACAGCTTTTGCACAGGCGTTCCACAGCGTTGTCCCCAAGGTGCGGAGAGGTCGTTCGGATTGCGTTCTGGACGGCGTTCTTGGTAGGTCGTCGCTGGCGGAACCCGTACTGCGCGACGCGCGACCGCACGCGCCGGCCGCAGGGACCGAACGAAATCCGTGCCCGACGGAAGCGCGTCGCGACGGTGTGGAGAAGTGGGCGCACGCTGTGGATAACGATGCGACGGTTTTCGTCGCGGGATGCAACGGCGCGGGAGCGACGTCCGGTCTTGGGGGGTCAGCCGAGCTGGCCTCGGACGTCCGACACGGCCTTCGCGAGGGTCGGTTCGTCCTCGATTCGTTCTTGGATCTTGTGCACGGCGTACATCACCGTCGAATGGTCGCGCCCCCCGAAGAACTGACCGATCTCCGGGAACGAGTGCGAGGTCATTTCGCGGATCAGGTACATCGCCACCATGCGCGGGACGACCAGCTCCTGCCGGCGGCCTTTCGAGAGGACGTCGTCCGGTTCGACGCCGAAGCGCTTGGCGGTCACGCGCAAGATCTCCGGCATGGTGAGCGATGTTTCGCTGGGCGTGAACACGTCGGAGAGAGCCTGCGCCGCGCCCTGCCGGGTGAGCGGCACGTTGTTCATGCTGGCGAACACGATCACCCGCACCAGTGCCCCCTCTAGTTCGCGGATGTTGCTGATGGCGTGGCGCGCGATGTACTCGATCACCTCGTCGGGGACCTTCACGCCGCGGTACTCGGCGTTCATGGTGAGGATCGCGATGCGCGTCTCGAGCTCGGGCGGCTGGATGTCGGTGATCAGGCCCCACTCGAAGCGGCTGCGGAGGCGGTTCTCGAGGGTGGGGATGTCCTTCGGCGGCCTGTCGGAGCTGATGAGGATCTGCTTGCCGGACTCGTAGAGCGCGTTGAAGGTATGGAAGAACTCTTCCTGCGTCCGCTCCTTGCCGGCGATGAACTGCACGTCGTCGACCAGCAGCAGATCGATCGATCGATAGCGGTCGCGGAACGACGTCATGCGATCCTCGCGGATCGCGGTGATCAGGTCGTTCGTGAAGGTCTCGGTGGTGACGTACTCGACCTGCAGATCCGGATACCGACCGAGGACCGCGTGCCCGACGGCGTGCATCAGGTGGGTCTTGCCCAAGCCCGAGTCGCCGTAGACGAACAGCGGGTTGTAGGCGCGGCCGGGGGCCTCGGCCACCGCCAACGCCGCGGCGTGGGCCAGGTTGTTGTTCGGCCCGACCACGAAGTTGCTGAACACGTACTTCGGGTTGAGCGCGACCTTGGTGCGCGCCCGTGGCGTGCCGGCCGGTTCGCTGTCGGCGGTCTGGAAGATGTCCTGCTGTTCGGTCTGTTGGAAGGCGACCACCTGGAAGGCGACGCGCGGGGCGGAAGCGCCCAGGTCCTTCAGGGCGGTCTCCAGCACCGGGGCGTAGTGCGACTTGAGCCAGTCGCGCGCGAAGGAGTGCGGAACGCCGATGGTGTAGGCACCGTTCTCCACGCCCAGCGGCCGGACCTGCTGGAACCAGGTACGGAATTCGACGTCAGGGATCTGTCCCTGGACGTACGCGAGAATGTCGTCCCAGATGGCTTGGTCCTGTGTCATGCGGCGGGTCCTCCGCCCCGAAGGGCTGACGAGCACCATATCAGATGGCGACGTCCGGACTGCGGCCGGTTCGGTCCTGCCGCGCTATACTCGGCGGCCACCGGTCGGACCGCCCAAAGGCGGGTCCGGACGTCCGGAGGGGAAGGGAGGAACGCCGTGCAGGTCGACGTGATCGTGGTCGGAGGCGGACATGCCGGAATCGAAGCGTCGCTCGCGGCAGCGCGGCGCGGAGCGCGCGTGGCGCTCGCTCTCCCCCACCCCGATCGGATCGGTTTGATGCCGTGCAACCCGGCGATCGGCGGTCCGGGCAAGTCGCAGTTGGTGTTCGAACTGCACGCCCTGGGCGGAGCGATGGGCGAACTGGCGGACGCCACCGCGATCCACGCGCGGACCCTGAACGCGAGCAAGGGGCCGGCGGTGCAGTCGCTTCGGGTGCAGAACGAACGCGACGCCTACGCGAGTTGCGCGCGGCAGAGGATCGAGGCCACGCCGGGCGTCCAGATCGTGCGGGGCGAGGTGGCGTCGCTCTGGGTCGACGCCGGTCGGTTGCGTGGCGTGACGATGACCGACGGTCGTACGGTGCGGGCGCCGTCGGTGGTGCTCTGCACCGGGACGTTCCTGGCGGGCGTGGTCTGGTACGGGCGCAAGAAGCGCGACGCCGGTCGGCAGGGCGAGGCGCCGGCTCGGCACCTGTCGCAAGGGCTTCGGGCGACCGGTCACCGCTTGCAGCGCTTCAAGACCGGCACCCCGCCGCGGATCCGGTCCGACTCGGTCGACTTCGCGGTGCTCGAGGTCGTACCGGCCGATCGGCCCGCGGGCTCGTTCAGTGGCACGCCGGGGCCGCGGGCGGCCGAAGCGCCGACCTGGTTGACACATACGACTCCCGAAACGCACCGGCTGATTCAGAAGAACCTGGGCGAATCGGCGATGTACGGAGGTGACATCGACGGCCAAGGGCCCCGCTACTGCCCGTCGATCGAGGACAAGGTCGTGAAGTTCGCGGACAAGGATCGGCACCTGCTCTTCGTCGAGCCGGACGGGGTGCACACCAGCGAGGTCTACCTACAAGGTTTCTCCTCGTCGATGCCGCCGATCCTGCAGGACGACATGATCCGCACCCTGCCGGGTTTCGAACGGGCCGAGATCCAACGGTACGCCTACGCGGTCGAGTACGACGCGCTGGATCCCACCCAGCTGGACGTGACCATGATGTCGAAGGTGCTCCCGGGCCTGTTCAGCGCCGGACAGATCAACGGCACCACCGGCTACGAAGAGGCGGCGGCCCAAGGATTGGTCGCGGGGGTGAACGCGGCTCGTTTTGCCGGGGACGAGGCCCCGGTGACCGTGCGCCGCGATCAGGGATACGTCGGGGTGATGCTGGACGACCTGGTCCGGTGGGGGATCGACGAGCCGTACCGGATGCTGACCAGCCGCAACGAGCACCGTCTCCTCCACCGACAGGACAACGCCGACGAGCGCCTGACGGAACTCGGACACGCCTGGGGACTGATCTCGGATCGGCGCTTGGCGGAGGTGCGTGCATCGTCGATGCGCGTACACGACGAAGTGGCGCGACTGCATCGCGTTCGCGACGGCGCGGACGACGGGGCGAAGCTGCTGCGTCGTCCCGGGGTCGATCACGCCGCGGTCGTCGCTCGCGTAGGAGCGCCGGAGGCGGCGCTGTCCCACGGAGAGGTGCGGCGTGTCGAGATCCTGATCCGCTACGAGGCGTACATCGAGCGTAGCCGGAAGCAGATGGAGGGTCGGGAAGCGTACGAACGGCTTGAGCTGCGCGACCTCGCCTACGGCGCGGTTTCCAGCCTGTCGAACGAGGGCCGTGAGGTGCTCGAGCGGAGCCGGCCGGCGACGCTGGGTGCCGCGCAGCGGCTGCGCGGGGTGCGCGACAGCGACGTCACGGCGCTGCTGGTCCACGTCAAGCGGCGCGGAAGTGTTTCACGTGAAACGTCGCTCGCCGGCTGAGGTCGCGCACCGGCTGGAGCGGTACGGACGCCTGATCGAGCGGTACCACCGCACGTTGGATCTGATGTCTCCGGCGGGCGTTCGGAACCTGGATCGCCACTTCGCGCAAGCCGTACGGTACGCCGACCTGCTGGAGGTCCTCTCCCCTGCCCCCACGCGCCTGATCGACGTCGGCTCCGGCGTGGGTTTACCGGGCGTAGTGCTGGCGGCGAGCTTCTCGGGACTGGAGATCGAGTTGGTGGAACGGCGGCGCAAGCGCGCGACGTTCCTCCGCATGGCGGTGGCCGCGGTGGCGCCGGACGGCACCGACGGCCGCGTCACGGTGCACGAAGGCGACGTGCGCGAGGTGGGCGGCGAACCGGCGGACGTGATCGTGGCGCAGGCGGTCGCCGAGCTGGGACAGGTGCTGGAGTGGACGCGGCATCGGCAGGCGCCGACGTTCGTGGTGGTGGCGCGCAAGGGCCCCGCGTGGCAAGACGAGGTCGCCGCGGTCGCGGCGGCGACCGGCGCGGCGTGCGACGTGCTGGCGGCGTGGCCGCTCGAGCAGCGTGGTACGCTCATTGCCGTCCGAACGCAACGAGGACGTGGGCGTGCGACCGAAGGGGGCGACGGGTGCCGATCGTCGGGGTGATCAACCAGAAGGGCGGCGTCGGCAAGACCACCACGGCGATCAATGTGGCCGCCGCGCTGGCGACGTCGCGTCGGGTGCTGCTGGTCGACCTCGATCCGCAGGCGAACGCTACCTCGGGGCTGGGCATCGAACGTTCGGAGCGGACCATCTACGACGTGCTGGTCGGCGAGGTGGCGGCTCGGCAGGCGGTGGTGCCGACCGGTACGGAGAACCTGTTCGTGCTGCCCGCGTCGGCCGACCTGTCCGGAGCCGCGGTGGAACTGGACGCGAGTCACGACGACCTGACGCTGCTTCGCAAGGCGCTGATCGGGGTGCGTCCGAACTACGACTTCGTGGTGGTGGACGCCCCGCCGTCGATCGGCGCGCTCACCCTGAACGGGCTGGCCGCTGCGGACACGCTGATCGTGCCGCTGCAGAGCGAGTACTACGCGTTGGAGGGCATCGCGGGCATGATGGAAACGGTCGAGCGCGTCCAGGGTTCGCTGAATCCGGATCTGACCATCCTCGGTATTTTGCTGACGATGTACGACGGTCGCACCAAGCTGTCGCAGCAGGTCGAGGAGAACGTGCGTGGGCACTTCGGCGACCTGGTGTTCCGAGCGGTGGTGCCGCGCAGTGTTCGGCTCGCCGAGGCGCCGTCGTACGGACAGCCGATCTTCGGCTACGCGCCGACGTCGCAGGGAGCGTTCGCCTACCGGGCACTCGCCGAGGAGGTGTTGACGCGTGCCGCCGAAGGGTAAGAACCGGGGACTGGGCCGAGGGTTGGACGCACTGCTGCCGAGGGTGGAGCCGGGGGGCGGTCGCATGATGCCGACCGACGCCCTGTCTCCGTCGCCGTACCAGCCGCGCGGACGCTTCGACGACACGAAGGTTGCGGAGCTCGCCGCCTCGATCGCCGAGAAGGGCGTACTCCAGCCGTTGCTGGTACGGCCGGTCGGGGATGCGTTCGAGATCGTGGCGGGTGAGAGGCGCTACCGGGCGGCGTTGCAGGCCGGATTGAGCAGCGTGCCGGTGGTCGTGCGGGAGATGGACGACCGCGAGACGCTGGAGCTCGCCATCGTCGAGAACCTGCAGCGCGAGGACCTTACGCCGATCGAGGAAGCGCGGGCGTACCAGCGGCTTCTCGAGTTCGGTCACGACCAGGCGGGCGTCGCGATGGTCGTGGGTCGCAGCCGGAGCGCGGTGGCGAACACGCTGCGATTGCTGGGGTTGAGCGAGTCGGTGCGCGCGGCGGTCGAGGCGGGGGAGATCAGTTCCGGTCACGCGCGAGCGATCCTGTCGCTGCCGGAGGGCGATCGTGAGTGGGCGCTCGCCCAGATCGTGGAGCGCGGGTTGACGGTGCGCCATGCGGAGACGCTGCGGCGGCCGACGAGAGGTGCGCAGAAGGTGGCGACGGACGCGCGCTTCCGGGCGCTCGAGGAGGATCTGGCGCGGCACGCTGGAACGAAGGTGCGCGTCCAGGGGGGCAAGCGTGGCCGGGTCGAGCTTCACTTCCGATCGGAAGAGGAGTTGGAGCGCATCCTCGAGCTCCTCGGATATCAGGCCTGAGGTCTCCAGGGTCGACGTGGCGGCTCGTGTTCCACGTGAAACAGCAGCTACGCAAGCGCGTTCTGCACGTGCTGCAGCGCGTCCGGACGAAGCAGGCCGGCCGGTGGTAGGGTGGCGCCGTTCGTCGGCGTGCGGAGGCGGAGGACGCAGGCACGCGTTGTCGCCACATCGCCGGCACTTCGAGGAGGCAGGCATGAAGAAACCGATGAAGGTAGCCGTATCCGGTGCCGCTGGCCAGATCGGCTACGCGCTGTTGTTCCGCATCGCTGCGGGCGACATGCTGGGCAGCGATCACCCGGTGACCTTGAGCCTGTTGGAGATTCCTCCGGCCATGAAGGCGGTCGAGGGCGTCGTGATGGAACTGAACGACGGCGCGTTTCCGTTGCTGCACGGCATCGAAGCGAGCAGCGACCCGCGCGAGGCGTTCGCGGACGCCGACGTGGCGATGCTGGTCGGTAGCCGGCCGCGCGGTCCCGGCATGGAGCGCAAGGACCTGCTGGAGGCGAACGGGGCGATCTTCACCGAGCAGGGCAGAGCGCTGAACGAGGTGGCGAAGCGCGACGTGCGCGTGCTCGTGGTCGGCAACCCGGCGAACACGAACGCCCTGATCGCGATGCGGAACGCACCCGATCTCCCCCCGGAGAACTTCAGCGCCATGACCCGGCTCGACCACAACCGAGCGCTGGCGCAGCTGGCCCTTCGTACCGACGCCAAGGTGGCGGACGTTCGCAAGATGATCGTGTGGGGCAACCACTCCGTCACGCAGGTGCCGGACGTGGGGCACGCCACCATCTCCGGCGCGCCGGCGCGCGAGCGCGTCGACGAAGCGTGGATCCAGGAGACGTTCGTGCCGACGGTGCAGAAGCGGGGCGCGGCTATCATCGACGCACGGGGCGCGTCCAGCGCGGCATCGGCGGCGTCGGCGGCGATCGGCCACGTGCGCGACTGGATCCAGGGGACGCCGGACGACGACTGGGTCAGCATGGCGATCCCTTCGCGTGGCGACTACGGCGTCGGCGACGGGATCGTGTACTCGTTTCCCGTGACCTGCCGCGACGGGCGCATCGACGTGGTCCAGGGTCTGGAACGCTCGGACGACGTCGTCCGCCGCATGGAGGCGAGCGAGTCGGAGCTTCGCGAGGAGCGCGCGGCCGTCGAATCGTTGCTCTGAACAGGCGCCTCGATGCGTCGTTCGTGAACGGAGTTGGGTGGACGTGGTTCCGCCCAGTTGCCAACGTCGTGGATCCCGAGCGTCATGCCGGTGTTTCTCGGAGACGTTCCGAGTTCGGGTGCGCGTGCTAGCCTGCCACCGAAACCGAACGGCGTGGTGGGCGGACGTTCTGCCTGCAGGCGCCGCGAGAGGGGACGGCGATGGCCGATCGGAACGGACGGAGCGAAGGGGGTCAGGACGTGCGGACGAAGCTCCGTGCGCACGGCCTCCGGTACAGCCGGCCGCGCGCGACCATCGTCGGGTACTTCGCGGAACGCGACCGGCACGTCG
>JBBDSD010000422.1:0-2687 GCA_040905065.1 Trueperaceae bacterium
GAAGCCGACGTCGGTGTGGGCGGGGTCGACGTTCCAGGTACCTGCGAGGGGGGTGGTCGTGGTGCTCATGCGATCTCCTTCGATGTCGAAGCGTTGGGTCGAGAGGCGTGCGCCTCGGCGACGACGATCACCGTAGCCCCTGCGCTACATTTTGTCAAGTGCTCCATTCTACGTAGCGCAACGATCGTGTAGAGTGATGGCACCATGGCCGACGACGCCACCGACCTCTGCCCCGTGCACGCCAGCATCCAGCTGCTTCAGGAGAAGTGGGTGCTACACATCGTGCGGCGGCTGCTGGACGGCCCGACCGGCTTCAACGCCCTGTCGCGCGCCGTCGGCGGCGTCAACGCCACCACCCTGTCGCACCGGCTGGACCGCCTGGAACGCCTCGGGGTGGTGGTCAAGACGGTGGAATCGACCATGCCGCCCAGGACCCGCTACGAACTGGGACCGCCGGGCCGCGACCTGCAAGCGGTCGTCGACGCGATCGACGCGTGGGGCCGCGCGCACATGCCCGCCTGCCGCGCAGCCGAAGCGGCCGCTGACGGTCACAATGAGGCGGACGCGGCAGACGACACGCACGCCGTCGGCTGACGTCACACCAAGTCAGCGCGGCCTGGCGTCAGCCGACGCCGACCAGTGCCTCGGTCGCGTCGAGGCCGAGCGGCACGCCGTCCGTGAGGTTCTCGACTCCCTCGTCCGTGATCACCACCGTGTCCTCCACGCGCACGTAGCGTCGCTCTTCGGGAACGAACAGCTGCGGATCGACGGCCAACGCCACGCCCGGACGGAGAACCGTGCCGCTGTAGTCGCCCACGTCGTGCACCGCCATGCCCACCGGGTGCGACAGGTGCCCCGGGAAGGACAGCGCGCGGACCGCCGCCTGCTCGTAGATCGGTTTCGCCCACGACGTCGCTTCGACCCGCTCCAGCATCTCCTCTGCCACGTCGTGCTGCACGGCCTCGGCGGTGACCCCAGGTCGCAACCGCCGAAGGAGCGCCTCGTGGTACGCGACCATGAAGCCGTACAGCTGACGCTGCACCGCGTCGTAGCGACCGTTCGCGGGCCAGATCCGGGTCACGTCGCTAGCGTAGTGGTCCAGGTCGGGCCCGGCGTCCAGCAGTACCAGGTCGCCGTCGGCGATCTGCTGGTCGTTGGCCTGGTAGTGCGCGTACCAGGCGTTGTCGCCCGCCGCGACGATCGGCCGATAGGCGTGCACGCGGGCGCCCCCACGGAAGAACTCCGCTTGCACCGCGGTCTCGAGCTCGTACTCGTACGCGCCCGGCCGGGTCACGCCGAGCGCCGCCACCAGGCCGCGCGCCGCCAGAGCGCCGGAGCGTCGCAACGCCGCGATCTCCCGCTCGCTCTTGACCAACCGGAGGTCGTCCAGCACAGGCGCGAGGTCGCGCAGCCGCGCCCCGGGCAGCCGCTCGCGCAAACGCCCCAGGAACCAACGGTGGCGGTCGGGCCGACCGTCCCACGGGTCGGAGAGCGCCTCCTGCGCCGCGCGCTGCAGCGTGTCCCAACTCTGCACCGCCCCCTCTCCGGCCCGGAACGGGGTGAAGAGCTCCTGGACCCGTTCGAGATGGGCGGCCAGCGCGTCGATCGGGTGCGCCGCGTCGACGCCGGTCGCGTAGGCGGCCTCGTCGAGGTCGCCCGCGTGCAGGAGCGGCCCCTCCTTGGCGCGGTGCTTCTCCGACTGGTACGGAAGGAACAGGTGCGCACGCCCGTCGCGGGCGTCGAGCACCAGGTACGCGTGCGGCGTCTCGACGGCGCAGAGGTAGTGCATGTCGTTCGACTGGCGGAAACGGTCCGACGTGTCGTTCTTCCCGGCTCCCTGCACCAACGCGACGGCAGGGCCGTCGCTGCGCTCGCGCATCGCGTCGAGGACGCGCGACCGGCGCGCTCGGCGCTCCGCCTCGGCCGATCGTCGTTCGTTCTCTCGAACCACGGTGTCGCCTCCTCGCAGCGTGCGGCCAGCGTGCGTGCCCGCCGGCCGGAACCTACCACGCCGCACCCCGACGGCAACGCGTCGGAACCGGAGTCCAGGCAAGACGTGCGCGCCGGCGCCCCGAAGCGTCGCCGATCGGGAACGGTATCGTCGGAGCCGCGCGACCTGCGGTCGTGCCGACCCGAGCGAGGAGCGTGACACGATGGACACCCCACGATGAACACCATGATCTTCCGCGGCTGCATGCCGGCGCTGATGACGCCTTGCGACGAAGACGGCGCGCCTGCGTACGACGTCCTGGTCCGCAAGGCGCAGGAGCTGATCGACGCCGGCATGAGCGGCGTCGTCTACTGCGGCTCGATGGGCGAATGGCCGCTGCTGAGCGACGCGCAGCGCCGCGAGGGCGTGCGGCGCCTGGTCGAAGCGGGCGTACCGGTGGTGGTCGGCACCGGCGCGCAGAGCCCGGCCGCCGCCGAAGCGCACGCGGCGCACGCCCGCGAGGTCGGCGCGCACGGCCTGATGGTGATTCCGCGGGTGCTGTCGCGCGGCACCTCGCTCGCCGCGCAGCGCGACCATCTCGGTCGCGTGCTGGCCGCCGCGCCGGAGCTGCCCGCGGTGATCTACAACAGCCCCTACTACGGCTACGAAACCGGGCCGGAACTGTTCTTCGAACTGCGGCGCGAGCACGCGAACCTGGTCGGCTTCAAGGAGTTCGGCGGGGCGGGCGCGCGCACGC
>JBBDSD010000423.1:0-2684 GCA_040905065.1 Trueperaceae bacterium
CGACCAGGCGGCGTCGAGGAGCACGCTGGCTACGCGTGCCGTCGCTGCCGCGGCGAACACGACCGCCGCGAGTCGGATCCATCCGCGAGAGCGAGGACGCGTGGGGATGGCCCAGACCATGGCGCCGCCCAGAGCCGTCAGCAGGCCGCCGTACACGGCGCGGATCTCGCTCAAGCCACGCGGTTCGACGATGTCGAGCCCGATCAGGCGCACCGCGATCCACGGGTTCAGCAACGACGTCAGGCCGAAGCCGACCAGCGTCAGGGCCGCGGCGTAGGCGAGGGTGGTGCGGACGCTGTTCATGATGCCTCCCGGTCGGTCGAGGGTAGCACCCCACGCGCGCCCTCCGGAGCGGGCGCGTCCGCTCCCTGCCGCCGGTGGGACGTCAGCAGCACCAGGTTGTCCCGATGCACGATCTCGTCGAAGTCCTTGCCCCCGAGCAGCGAGGCGATGTCGCGCGTGTGGTGTCCGGCGATCGTCGTGACGCCGTCGCGGTCGTAGTTCACCAGGCCGTGGGCCACCACGGTGCCTTCGCCGTCCGTCAGGTCCACCGCGTCGCCGAACCGGAACGGTCCGCGACAGCCGGTCACGCCGCTGGGCAGAAGGCTGCGTCCCTGACGCAGGGCGCGCACCGCGCCCGGGTCCAGATCGATGGTGCCGACGCTCGGCAGGTGCGCCAGCCACGCCTTGCGGGCCGACAGGTGCCGTCCGGCGGCGATGCGGGTGCCGACCCGTTCGCCGCGGGCGACCGCCTCGAGGCCTGCCCCGCCGCCTCCCACGATCCTGGTCTCGATCCCGGCCCCCTGCGCGATGCGGGCAGCCCGCAGCTTCGTGGCCAAGCCGCCGGTGCCGCGCTCGCTGCCGCTGCCGCCCACGGCGGCCGCGTCGAACGCGTCCAGGTCGTCGATCTCCTCCACCCGCCGCGCCGCCGTCGAACGTCGCGGATCGGCGTCGAACACGCCATCGACGTCGGTGAGCAGGATCAGCGCGTCCGCTTCGACCAGGTAGGCGACCCAGGCGGACAGGGTGTCGTTGTCGCCCAAGCGCAGCTCCGCCGTCGCGACGCTGTCGTTCTCGTTCACGACGGGGACCGCACCGAGCTTCAGGCTGGCCCGAAGCGCGTGCTTGGCGTTCACGTAGCGCTCGCGCTCGTGCACGTCGCCCGCCGACAGCAGCAGCTGCGCTACCGGAAGCGGCGCCAGGGCGCGCGCCCACTCGAGCATCAGAAGCGACTGGCCCACGGCGGCCGCGGCCTGCTTCTCCGGGAGGGTCAGCGGCAGTGCGAGGCCCAGGCGCTCCCGCCCGGCCGCACCGGCGCCGGAACTGACGAGCACCGGCGTCGTGCCCACGGCCTCCTTCAGGGTCAGCAGTCCGCGCGCGATCGCCCACAGGCGCGGAGGGTGGATCCGACCGTCGTCGTCCGTGAGGCTGCTGGTGCCGACCTTGACCACCACGCGCCGCCACGCCGGAAGCTTGGGGGGGAGGTGGTCGGACATGCGTGGATGCTACCAAGCACGCCGCCTCCGAAGCGGTTCGGCCCCGTGCTAGACTTTGGCTTTCGTCCCGGCTTCACCCCGGGTCGGCTCGGAGGAGGTGGACCGTGCGCATCGCCATCGTAGGCGCCACCGGCGCCGTCGGACAGGAACTCGTGACCTTGCTGGCGGAACGGAACGTCGATCCAGGTCGCGTTCGGTTGTACGCGTCGCCGCGATCGGCCGGTCGCACCGTCGAACTGGCTGGGCACGCCCGCACCGTCGAAGCGCTTCCCGAGCACGATGATCTGGGTGCGGAGCTGGTCTTTTCGTCCGCGGGCGGCGCGCTCTCCAGCGCGCACGCTCGGCGCTGGGCGCAGCACGGCGCGATCGTGGTCGACAACACCAGCGCGTGGCGCATGGACCCGCAGGTGCCGCTGGTGATCCCCGAGGTGAACGGCGACGCCGCCCTCGCGCACGACGGCATCGTGGCGAACCCGAACTGTTCGACCATCATCGCGCTGATGGCGTTGGCCCCGCTGCACGCGGCGTTCGGCCTGACGCGGGCCACGGTCGCCACCTACCAGGCGGTGTCGGGCGCGGGCGCGAAAGGCACGGCGGAGCTGACCCGCATGACGCGTGCGGCGCTGGACGGCATCGACGCCCGCCCGGAGGCGTTCGCCGACGACATCGCCTTCAACCTGTTCAGTCACGACAGCGACGTGGGCGAGGACGGCTACAACGTCGAGGAGCGCAAGCTGTCGCAGGAGTCGCGCAAGATTTTGGAGGCGCCCGACCTATGCATCAGCGCCACCTGCGTGCGGGTGCCGGTCTACCGGGCCCATTCCGAGGCGATCCACGCCGAGTTCGCGTCGCCGGTCGAGCCCGATGCGGCCCGGGCGGTGCTGGCGGACGCCCCCGGCGTCCGGATCGTGGACGACCGCGCCGCGGGGCGCTTCCCCACGCCGAAAGCGGCGTCCGGCCAGGACGACGTGCTGGTGGGGCGCATCCGATCCGACGCGAGCCTGCCGGGGGCGGTGGCGCTGTTCGTCTCCGGCGATCAGGTCCGCAAGGGCGCTGCGCTGAACGCGTTGCAGATCGCCGAACGGCTGTTTCCCGACCTTCGCGCCTGAACGCCGCGGACCTCACGGAGCGGAGCCGGCGGGCGGGACCGGTGCGTCGCGCCCGGCATTCGCCCAGGCCGCGTCCGAG
>JBBDSD010000424.1:0-1473 GCA_040905065.1 Trueperaceae bacterium
CGGCTACATCAACGACCGCGAGACGCAGTCGCCCTACGCGATCGAGCTCGCACGCCGCGGCTACGTCGTCGTCGCGTTGGACCAGAGCGGCCACGGCAACAGCGATCCACCCGCGTTCGCGGCCGGATTCGGCGGACCCGACGGACTGGCGTACCTCCGGTCGCTGCCGATGGTCGATCCGGACCGGATCGTGCTGTCCGGCCACTCGATGGGCGGCTGGGCGGCACTGATCGCGGCCGGCGCCATGCCGGACGCGTACGCCTCGATCGTGGTGTCCGGCTCCTCGACCGGCACCTTCGGCGCACCGGAGGGCACGCCCGACTGGCCCCGCAACCTGGGCCTGGTCTACGCGGAGTACGACGAGTTTTCGGAGTTGATGTGGGGCGCACCGACCGGGGCGACGGCGCCGGCGACCGAGAAGATGCGGACCCTCTTCGGAAGCGACGACCCGGTCGAGCCGGGCCGCCTCTACGGCGACCTGGAGGAGGGCACGGCCCGCTGGCTGGCGCAACCGTCCGTCACGCACCCCGGCAACCACATCACCGTCGCCGGCGTCGCGCCGGTGATCGACTGGGTGCAACGCACGGTCGACGCGCCCACCCCGATCCCGCCAGGCGACCAGATCTGGCCGTACAAGGAGATCGGGACCGGCTTGGGGCTGCTGGGGCTGTTCCTGATGTTCTTCGCGGCGGGTGGCCTGTGGCTGCGCGCGCCCGCCTTCGCGCCGCTGCGCGCCGCGCCGGCACCGGCGGGGGGCGCCTCCGGGATCGGGTGGTGGCTGGCCGCGCTGATCACGGTAGCCGTGCCGATCGTGACCTACTTCCCGTTCCAGAACGCGGCGCCGGACTGGATCCCGGTCGGACCCTGGTTCCCGCAACAGATCAGCAACGGCATCGTCGTGTGGGCGGTCGGCAACGCCGCCATCGCGCTGGTCTTGTTCCTGCTCTGGTTCCTGGTCGCCGGGCGCAAGGCGGGCCTCGCCGGCGTTGGGCTGCGCGGCGGCGTGCTGCGGTCCCTGGGCCTGGCGATCGCCACCATCGGCAGCGGCTACCTGCTGCTCCTGCTCACGAACCTGGTGTTCGGCACCGACTTCCGGGCCTGGGTGCTGGCGGCCCGTCCGTTGGACACGGTCCGTGCCGGCACGATGATGGCGTACTTGCCGCTGTTCGCCGCCTTCTTCGTAGTGCTGGCGTTGGTGCTGCACGGCCAACTCCGCACCAGCGGAAGCGAGGGCGACCGCGGCAACGTGGTGGTGAACGGCGTGCTGATGGGGGCCGGCTTCGCGTCGCTGCTGCTGCTGCAGTACGTGCCGCTGCTGTCGGGACGACCGCTGCCGTTCGGCGAGCCGCTGCTCACCATCGTGGCGTTCCAGTTCCTGGTGCTGCTGCCGGTGGCTGGCATGCTGTCGACCTACCTGTTCCGCAAGACCGGTCGGATCTGGCCGGGGGGGGGGGGGGGGGGGGGGGGGGGGGG
>JBBDSD010000424.1:1483-2674 GCA_040905065.1 Trueperaceae bacterium
GGCCTCGCTTCCGCCTACGACGAGTGCGTGCGCGCCTGCCACCTCGACTTCCTCGGCGCGATCCGCGACGGGCGCGACGCGCTGAACCACGCGGCTGAGGCGGCCAAGTCCGTCGAGTTCGCGAACGCGCTGTTCCTGGGGTGGTTCGTGATCGCCAGCCAGGCGACGCACTTCGCGGCCTGAACGCACGGCCCGGCCGCTCAGGCCGGGCCGCTCCGCTCCTCCAGGTACGCTCGCAAGGCGGCGGTGCCGCCCTGGAACGCGTAGGCGTCATAGCCCAGCTGCTGCAGGATCTCTGCGGCGTGGGCGCTGCGCGTTCCGAACGCGCAGGTAGTGACGTAGGTCCGCTCGGGATCGAGATCGGCATGTCGCTCGTCGATCGCTTCGACCGGGAGGTGCACCGTGCCGGGCGCGCGCCAGCCGCCCAGCCCGGGGCCGGTGCTGCACTCCAGCACCACGGCGCCCGCGGGAAGCCGGTCGACCTGCAGGTACGGCAGGGCCAAATCGGCCGGGGTGACCGAGCGCAAGGCCCAGCGCGTGCGCCCGTCGACCGCACGCGTCAGGAGCACGTCGTTCAGTGCTGCTTCCAGCGCTCGGGTGCGCTCCGGATCGGCGCGCGTCTCGGGACGCCCCGCGGCGATGCCGCACGTCTCTCGCGCACGGGCGGACAACGAGGCGGTCCCGATCGCCTTCGCTCGGGCGATGATCTCCTGCTTGTCCATCGTCAGCAGCGGCCGCAGCACCGGTCGCGTGGAGCCGTCGTCGATGGCGCGCAGGTTGGCCAGCGTCTGCGACGACACCTGCCCCAACGCTTCCCCGGTGACCAGCGCGTCGATGCGGGACCAACGATGGCGCGGGCGTCCCGCGCTGCGTGCGTCGGCTTCGTCCTGCTCCAGGCGCTCCGCGACGGCGTCCGCGGCGCGGAGCATGCGGCGCTTGAGCAGCACCTGCGCGTGCGCGTCGTCGCCGTTCCGCCGCAGGTCGTCCACCACCGGGACGAAGTCGACGGCATGGAACTCGGGACGACTGCCGCTGGCGAAGCGGTCGCTCAGGAGCTTGGCGACCTGCAAGGCGCGCCGCTCGTCCGAACGGCCGGCCAGGCGGAAGTGGACCAGATCGACCGCGATGCCTCGCTTCAGCAACGCCCAAGCAGCCACGGCCGAGTCGTACCCGCCGGATGCCAGCACCAGG
>JBBDSD010000425.1:0-2656 GCA_040905065.1 Trueperaceae bacterium
TGGACTTCGTGCTGGAGGCCGACCAGGCGAACGCCACGCCGCTGCTGGGGCTGGTGCCGGTGCTGGCCGACCTGGGCGCCGGCGCGGAGGGCGACCTGCTGATCGAGGCGAGCGGCACCCTCTCCGCCCCCCGGATCGTGGCCCGCACCGACGGCCTGGACCTGGCGCTGGCCGGGGCGCGCTACCGGCTGGAAGCGACCGAGGCGACCCTGACCGGACCGGACCTGTCCGTCCGCGCGGAGCTGACCGGCGTCGAGCCGGTCGGCGGACGCCTGGTGGTCGAGGGGGACGGCGCGCTGCGCCTGGATCCGTGGCGGCTCGAGGACGCCGCGGTCGCGCTGCGCGGCGACGTGAACGTGCCCCTGGTCGGCGAGATCACCGACCTGGACGGCGTGATCGATGCCGATCCCGACGGCCTGCCGCGCCTGACGGCGGAGGGGCGCCTCGGTGAGCCGCTCTCGCTGACCGGCACGCTCTGGCCGCTGGACCTGCGAGCCCGGGGGACCGGCCTGGACCTGCGCATGCCCACCTTCCTATTGGAGCGCACCCGCGCCGACGTGGACCTGCGCATGCGGTTCGACGACGCCTTCGCGCTGGGCGGCAGCGTCACGGCGCGGGAGGGACGCTTCGCGCTGGGCATCCGTCCCCGCCCGGCTGCGGGTGCGGTCCGGGACGGAACCTCGACCCCCAGCCCCGGCCTGTCGCGTTTCGTGTTCGACGACCTGACCATCGCCGGGCGCCGGCTGGCGTTCAGCGAGAGCGTCGGCTCGGCCGAGTTCGACGTGGACCTGCGCCTGACCGGCACCGCCGCCACGCCCCGCCTGTCCGGCCAGGCGAACGCGACGCGGGGCACGTTCCGCTTCGCGGGACGCGACTTCCAAGTGACGGAGGGCGTCGCTCGGTTCGAGCCGTCGCGCGGCGTGTGGCCGAACCTGACGGTCGCAGCGGCGTTGCGGTTCGACAAGGCGACGGTGCTGGCCAGCGCCCTGCCCGGCACCCGCTTCGAGGTCCCGCCGGGAAGCACCTTTCAGGTGCGCCTGTCGTTCGACGCCGAAGTGATCCCCACGCCCGTCCAGACGACGCCGTTCCGGCTGGACGTCGATCCGGTGCTGGAGAGCGACGCGGTGGTCTCGCTTCCGGTCGACACGGGGTTCACCACGGGCGCCCGCTCCCTCACGGAAGCGGAGCTACTGTCGCTGGTGACGCTGGGCCGCCTGGATCTCAGCGAGCAGCTGGCCGGCGCGGGCGGGATCGCTACCGGCGTGGCCCGCACGGCGCTGGACAGCGCGGTCGACCTGCTGGTCCTGGCGGAGCTGCAGAACGCCCTGTCTCAGGCGCTAGGCCTGGATCTGGTGCAGATCCGGACCAGCACCCTCAGCAGCGTGATCGCCGGCGGTGGCGACGACCCGTTCGGCGTGTCGTTGCGGTTGGGCGGGTACCTGGACGAGGGCCTGTTCGCGAGTTTCGAGCTGGGCCGCTATGCCGACGCCAGCGAGGCGCTCAGCAACACCTTCGCGTTGACCTACGAGCTGGGGCCGTTGGCGTTGGACCTGTCGACCCGGGTCGGCTTCCGCAGTGCGACCGACCTGCAGCCGGTCCCGCAGGTGGCGGCCGGCATCCGCTACCAGTTGACCCCGGCGTTGGCGATCGAAGGCAGCACCTCGCTGTCGACCGAGGAGGGCGACGCCCGCTTCGGCGTGACGCTGCGCTGGTAGAGGCTGCGCTGGTAGAGGCCGCGCTGGTAGAGGTCCAGTGCCCGTACGATCGCTCGGGCGCGAGGCGGTGAGGCGCGCGCTCGGGCGCGAGGCGGTCGGGCGTCAGTCGCCCGGTTCGTAGCGCGCCAGGCGCCAGGCGCCGAAGGCGAGCGGCAGCAGCGTGAACGCGGCCGTCCACGCCACGGCCAGGGCGATCGCCAGCAGGCCGCCCGGCGTGCCGTACACCGCGGCCGCGTCCGGCACGGCGACCTGCGCGCCGCCGACGCGCAGCACCTGCCAGGCGGGCCAGGCCAGCAGCGCCGTCTGTCCGAGCGCCCAGACCAGGCCGGCGCCCATGTACGCCAGCCCGCCGGGCGACAGCGGGATCTCGTTGGGGCTGGTTGCGTCGAAGCGGGGCCAGGCGGCGCCTAGGCCGACCCCCAGGCCGGTGGCGACCGTGGCGGCGGCGACGCCCCCCCACCGCGAGGCGGCGGCCAGGGCGGGCGACAGGTCCAGCATCCAGGCGGCGCCCACCCCGATCGCGAGCCCCATCGCCAGCATCGCCGGGAACGCCGACGCCGCCTTCGCCAGCAGCAGGCGCTGGACCGGGATCGGCCCGGTGCGCAGCAGCCACCAGCCCTCCCCCTCCAGCGACACCAGCGGGAACGCCGTGCGCACGCCCACCCCGATCAGCAGGAATCCGAGGAACGCCAGGTTCAGGGTGCCCATCGCGTCCCGGAACCGTTGAGCGTCGACCGCGATGCTGCCGGTGCTGACCAGGTACACCGCCGCCAGGGCGATCAGCACCAGCAGCTGCGAGCCTTGCGCGGGATCGCGGGCCAGGATGCGCAGGTCCTTGATCCACACCGCCCCGACGGATCCCAAGCGCGCCAACGGCCGTTCCCACGCCGCCGCCGGGCGGCTGGCCGGGTCGCGCCGGGCGGGGCTGGTGTCCAGCGCTC
>JBBDSD010000426.1:0-2654 GCA_040905065.1 Trueperaceae bacterium
CGTTCCTCGCACGCGGCGCGCCGCCCTCCGTCCAGGTGCGCGTCCACGCCTCCCAGTCGATCGGCGGCCCGAACCCGGTCAGCGCGCGGTAGGCGTCGGCGACCGGGACCGGCGTACCGTCGTTCGCGAGCACCAGCGACCGGATCGGCAGCGTCCACGCTCGGAGGCGTTCTCCGCGACCCCGGCCGCGCGCTGCCGCGTGACCCGCCACGAAGAACGGCACGTCGCTCCCCAACCGTTTGGCCAGGCCGGCCAGATCGACTTGCGTCGGCCGCAGCGCGTGCAGCGCACGCAGCACCGCGGCGGCGTCGCTGCTACCGCCGCCCAGGCCGGCCGCCACCGGTATGCGCTTCACCAGGTCGATCCGGACCGAGAGGGGCTCGCCGCTGGCCTCGGTCCACGCTCGCGCCGCACGCGCGGCCAAGTTGGCGTCGTTCATCGGCGGCAGTCCGGCCTCCTCCACACCGTCGCCCGCCCGGACGCTTCCGGTCACGCGCGTCAGGCCGTCCTCGGCCGGACGCACGGTGACCGTGACGTCGTCGTGCAGATCGAGCGCGACGAAGAGCGTGTCGATCTCGTGGAACCCGTCGCCCCGAAGCGCGGCGACGCGCAGGCCGAGGTTGGTCTTGGCGGGTGCGGCGGCGTGCACCGTCCCGACGCCACGCATCACGAGGCGCGCGACGAGGCGCGACACGCGGCGCGGGACGAGGCGAGCGCCTCGATCCACGCCAGGTCGGCACGGGTGGTGAGCTTGACCGCCCACGGGCTGCCCTCGACCAGCGCCACGCGCCCGCCGGCCCAGCGCAGCAGCGTGGCGTCGTCGGTGGCGTCCACGCCGTCGCGAGCGGCCGCATCGTGCGCAGCGGCGAGCGTCTCGCGCCGGAAGCCTTGCGGTGTCTGGATCAGGCGCAACGCATCGCGCGGCACGGCCACGTCGCGTGCGGCGTCGTGCAACGTATCGGAAACCGGCAGCGCTGCGCTGGCGGCTCCGTGTTCGCGCGTGGCCCGGAGGACGCGTTCGACCAAGTCGCGGGGCGCGAGCGGCCTGGCGGCGTCGTGGATCAGCACCCACTCCGCCGTGGTCTGGCGCAGCATCGCCGCAACGGTCGCCTGCCGCGTGGCGCCGCCGGGCACGATGCGCACCTGCGGCACCAGCGTTTGTGCCTCCGCCTCGCGGCCGGCGGGCACGGCCACGATCCGCTCGTCCACGAGACCGTCGAACAGGTCCGCTGCGTGCGCGACGAGGGAACGCCCCGCCACGCGCACGAACGCCTTCGGACCCAGTCCGGCCCGCACGCCGGCCCCGGCGGCCGGGATCAACGCGGCCACGCTCACGTCGCGTCGCCCGCGTCGTCGTCCTTCCAGCGCGGCGAGCGGCGGTGGGGCACCCGCAGGTGGTCCAGAACGCGGGCGGTGACCGACCCGATCAGGTCGTCGACCGTGGTGGGGCGGTGGTAGAAGCCGGGCGACGCGGGCACGATCAGCGCGCCGGCGTCGTGGGCTCGCAGCATGTTCTCGAGCATCGGGCGCGAGTACGGCGCCTCGCGAATCACCAGCACCAGGCCGCGACGTTCCTTGAGGAACACGTGAGCGGTGCGGGCGACCAGCGCGTCGCCGAACCCGGCGGCGATCTTGGCGAGGGTGCTCGCGCTGCACGGCACGATCGCCATGGCGTCGGCCCGGAACGATCCTGACGCGATCGGGGCCCCCAGGTCGCGATCGTCGTGCACCACGTCGGCCAACGCGGCGAGATCGTGCACGGTGCGATCGCTTTCGCTGGGAAGTACCTGCTTGGCGCCGGCCGTCACCACCAGGTGCGTCTCGATCTCGGGACGGCGCAGGGCGGTCAGCAGATCGAAGGCGTAGACGATGCCGCTGCCACCGGTCACGCCGACGACGATCCTGCGCGGCGTGGTCGGGTGCGCTGCGTCGGTCACGCCGCCATCCTACCGCGGGCCCCGAGGCGGGTACGCTCCGACCCATGACCGACGCCGCCGCATGGGAGGAGGGGCGACGCCTGTTCGACGCCGGGGACTACTGGGACTGCCACGAGGCGCTCGAGGGCGCCTGGCTCGGTGCCGACGGCACCGAACGTCGCTTTCTGGCGGGCGTGATCCTGCTGGCCGCGGCACTGCACAAGGCCCGAGCGATGGGCCACCCACGCGGCGGACGAAGGAACTACGCCAAGGCGCTGCGCCACCTCGCCGTCGTTCCCGACGCGTACGCCGGGGTGGACGTACGCGAACTCGAAGCGCGGGTGCACGCCGCGCTGCGCGACCCGACCAGGCGGCCGCTGATGCCGCTCGCCCCGACCGATCGTCCTGCACCCGGGGCGACCGACGCGGTCCCGAAGGAGACGCCATGAACCGACCCGATCCCCTCCTGCACGATCAGCGCCGAGCACGCCGGCCGCTCGGCGCGGAGCCGCTCCGACGCGCGCGCGACGACCGTTGGCTCGCCGGCGTCGCCGGCGGCGTGGCCGCCTTCGTGAACGCAGACCCACGCTGGGTGCGGGCGGCGTTCGCGCTCTCCGTCCCGCTGTCGTGGGGCGTCACCATCGGCGGGTACCTGCTGCTCTGGTGGCTGATGCCGCAGGCGGACCGGTCGCCCACCCCGCCGCCTGCGAAGGACGCCGCCTAAATCAGCAGGCGTAG
>JBBDSD010000427.1:0-2637 GCA_040905065.1 Trueperaceae bacterium
GAACTACTTCTGAGTTGACACGGTACCTGCGTGTCACGGGCCGTCGTTACCTCGTCGCACGGACCCGGGCCGCCCGAGCACGGCCGCTGGCGCGTCGGCGCCTCCCTCGAGCTTCACATCAACTGGCGCGGAACGCTGCGGTCCCAACGCCGTTCGAAGAACGGTTCGCCGTCCAACTGGACGGTGAGGCGGATCTGGACGTGGAAGGCGTGCTCGTCGCCCTGCATGCGGGCGGTGGCCTCGGTGCGGACCTCGTGCCCGAAGTCGCGCAGGTGCATCGTGTTCGACCCCTCCACCACGGCGCGCGCGGGATCGTGCGGATCCAGCCGCGCCACCACGCGCTTGGCGAGGTCCATCTCCGTGGCGCGCACCAGCGAGCGGACCGCGTTCGCCTTGCGCACCTCGACGGTCGAGGTGCCGCTGAGCCGGTCGCGTTCCGTGCGCCAGACGTCGTCGGCCGCGCCGCTCGCGTCCGCCAGCGGCGACAGCGCTGCGGGCGCGGGCAGCTGGAGGGGCCGACCCTCGTCCAACGCCACCGGCAGCGACAGGCGGCAACGGTCCAAGCGCAGGCGGGCGCGGAACGGATGGGGCGTCGGCCAGATCGCGGGCCACTCGCCACAGGCGACCGCGAGGCGCAGGCGGTGGCCGGGCCGGAACCGCCACGCGGTGGCGTCCAGCGGCACCGTGAGCCGGACCGGCTCGTGCGCGGGCAGCGGCGTCGGCTCGAACATGGAACCGCGGCGGGTGGCGTTGCGGTACCCGCGCGTCACCTTCACGCTGGTGCCGTCGGGCGCGACGTCCTCGAGCCGGACGGCGAGCCCGGCGACCGGCCGGTCGAAGGCGACCTCGAACGTCACCGCGCCGGCGCCGACGATCTCGAGCGGCACCGTCAACGGTGCGGCGTCGAACAGGAGCGAGCGGGCGTCGTCCTCGCCCTGCTCGACCGGCGTGGCCCAGCACCAGATCCCGCCGGTGGTGCCGACGGTCGGGTCGTAGGGCACGTCGGCGCAGGACGCGGCGTCGAGGTCGGCGTCGGCGACCTGATCGGCGTCGGCGTCGCCGTCGCCGCTCGCCGGGTCGAGCCGGCCGCCCTCCGCGAGCCTCCACTCCCGATCGTCCGTCTCCGGCAGGGACGGATCCGCCCGCCAGCGTCCGGGCCAGTCGCCGGGAATCGCGGCCGGCGCCCCGTGCTCCTGAACGTACAGCCGCACCGGATCCTCGTCCATCACGCCGTTCTCGGTCCCGTTCAGCCAGTGGTCGAAGAACCGGAACGCCTCCTCGAGGTAGTCGGCCTTGGGGCCGGGGAACGCCTCGTGCGGGAGCATGTGCGTCCACGGGCCGACCCAGACCTTCTTGGGGCAGGTGAGGTGCGCGAAGGTGCGCAGTGGCGCGTTCGGGTAGCCGTCGCGCCAGCCGCCGATCAGGAAGGTGGCGCAGCGGACGGAGCCGTAGTCGCGGTTCAGCGATCCGTTCGCCCAGTAGTCGCCGTCGACCTGATGCTCAAGCCACGGCAGCACCCACGGCTCCTGCTGCTCCAGGCGGTCTCGCCAGCGCTGCAGCCACGGCGCGTCGCTGGCGTCGGGGTGCGGCGGCAGCGCGTTGAGGGCGACCATCATCAGCGGGTAGTCGCTCCAGGTGTAGAGCGCCCGGACGCTGCCGCCGTCGTAGTGGCACTCCTCGCCGTAGCGGTCGTCGGTGAACATCACCGGCACGATCGCCTTCAGGGCGGGGGGGCGGTGCATGGCGACCTGCAGCGCGTCGAAGCCGCCGTAGGAGATGCCCCACATGCCGACGCTGCCGTTGCACCACGGTTGCGCGGCCAGCCAGGCGATCGCGTCCACGCCGTCGAGCTGCTCGGTCTCGGTGTACTCGTCGTTCAGGATCCCTTCGGAGCTGCCGGTACCGCGAACGTCCAGCCGACAGCCGGCGATTCCACGCCGCGCCATGGCGGCCTGCAGCGCCTGGCGCGGGTGGGACCGGTCGTCCTTGCGGTACGGCAGGTACTCGATCACCACCGGCCACGGTCCCTCCCCCTTCGGCAGGAACAGGTCGGCGGAGAGGTGCACGCCGTCGCGCATCGGAATGCGGACGTGGCGCAGCAGGCGGACGCCGTCGAGAGCGTTCGGTGCCTCGGGCTGTCGGGTCATCGCGGTCGGCCTCCTTCGAAGCGGATCGGTCGCGCCCTCGAGCGTACCGGCCTTCGGCGGCCGAGGGGCGTCGCGGTACGCTCTTCGTCGGCGAGCCGAGCGCACGCCGCCGGACCGCCCCCGCGATCACGGCACGCCTGCACCGAACCCAAGAGCCCGCTCTGCCCACCCCGGAGGTTCCCGATGACCGACCCACGCAACCACGCGAACGACCCGAGCGGCAAGGTCGCGATCGTGACTGGCGCCTCCAGCGGCATCGGCGCGGCCACCGCCCGCGCGCTGGCCGCGGTGGGGGCACGACTGGTGATCGCCGCCCGGCGCGAGGAACGCCTGGACGCCCTCGCCGCCGAGTTGGAAGCCGGCGGCAGCGAGGTGCGCACCGTCGCCGCCGACCTGCGCACCCAGGCGGGCGCCGAGGCCGTGATCGCGGCCGCCGTAGGCGCGTTCGGCCGCATCGACGTGCTGGTGAACAACGCCGGCGTGATGTTCC
>JBBDSD010000428.1:0-2634 GCA_040905065.1 Trueperaceae bacterium
CGGGCGCGCTGTCCGCCGCTTGGGGGGCGGCGGAGGTGTTCGAGCGTCTGCTCGGACGGATCGTGCGGACGTTCCTCGCCTTGCGAGCGCGCTGGCGCGCACGAAGCGCGAGCGCGACGTGACGCTCGGCTGGCCCGACCTGAGCACCCTCGCGACCGTCGCCGTGGTGCTGCTGCTGCTCGCGGGAGCGCTGGCTCCGTTCGAGGCGCTCGGCTGGTGGGCGGGCTGGTACGGCGACGAAGCGGACGAGGCGGCCGCGCCCACGCCGGACGTACCGCCGACCCGGGCCCACGGCCATCTGGTCTTCCTCTCCGGCATCCACAGCGTCGCCGGCCGCTCCTTCGCACCGCGCGAGCGCGCGTTCCTGGAGCGGCTGGGCGAGCGCCTTCCGGAGTGGGAGGTGCTCGAGGTGTTCCCCTACTCGGTCACGAACCGGGCGCTCACCGGTCAGCGCGTGTTCCGTCGCCTCTGGCGCCTCGCGTTGCGGCTCAAGACCAGCCAGCGTCGCTTGGCGGGCATGGCCGGCATGATGATCAACCTCCGCAACGCCTGGCAGGTGGCGGTATCGGCCGATCGGCGCTACGGACCGATGTACGACGAAGGGTCGGCCGAGCTGATCGCTGCGGCGGTGCGGGCGGCCGGCTTCCGTCCAGACCGCTCCCGCCCCCTGGTGCTGATCGGCTACAGCGGAGGCGGCCAGATCGCGTTGGGCGCCAGCGAGCCGCTATCGCGACGCCTGGGCCGACCGGTCTGGGTCGTGTCGCTGGGAGGCGTGATGGCGAGCCCCCGCACGCTCACCGGCCTGCGACGCCTGGTGCACCTGCACGGCTCCCGCGACCTGGTGACCCGCATCGGGGCGTGGTTCTTCCCCGGCCGCTGGCCGTTCGTACCCTGGTCGGCCTGGAACCGGGCCCGCGCGCGCGGTTGGATCCGGTCGGTCGACCTGGGGCCGGTGGCGCACACCGGCGAGGGCGGGTACCTCGACGACGCACACCAGCGCGACGACGGGCGCAGTCATCTGGCCGTCTCGGTCGACGCCGTCGCGAACGTGGCGGAGGAGGCGGCGGAGGAGGAACGCGGCCGCCCCGAGGCCGGTCACCCCGCGTAGACGCCCCACGCCTCGCGCAGCACGCCGCAGGTTTCGCCCAGCGTGGCGCGGGCCCGCAGCGCGTCACGGATTCCACCGAACAAAGGACCGTCCCCTTGCGCCGCCGTGCGCAGCCGCTGCAGCGCGTCCGATGCCGCCGCGCCGTCGCGATCGGCGCGGAAGCGACGCACGTCCTCGACCCGGCGGGCCGCCAGGTCCGGGTCGATCGCCTGGATCTCGACCGGGGCCTCCTCCGCGTCCGTGGCGTACCGGTTCATGCCCACGACCACCCGCTCGCCCGACTCGATCGCGCGCTGGTGCTCGTAGGCGGACGCCTCGATCGACTCGTGCACGAAACCGGACGCCAGCGCCTCCAACGCCCCGCCGCGCGCGTCGATGGCGTCCAGCAGCTCGTTCGCCTGCGCCTCCAGCGCGTCGCACAGATGCTCGACGTAGTAGCTGCCGGCAAGCGGATCGATGGCGTCGGCCACGCCGGTCTCGTGCGCCAGCACCTGCTGCGTGCGCAGCGCCAAGCGGGCGCTGGCTTCCGTCGGCAGGCCCAACGCCTCGTCGTAGGCGTTGGTGTGCAGGCTCTGCGTGCCGCCCAGCACCGCCGCCAGCGCCTGGTAGGCGGTCCGGACCACGTTCACCTGCGGCTGCTGCGCCGTCAGGGTCGACCCACCGGTCTGGGCGTGGAAGCGCAGCATGCGGCTCTTCGGGTCGCGTGCGCCCCAACGCTCGCGCATGCGGCGTTCCCACAACCGCCGCGCCACGCGAAACTTGGCGACCTCCTCGAACAGGTCGCCGTGGCAGGCGAAGAAGAAGCTGAGCCGCGGGGCGAAGGCGTCGACCTCCAACCCCGCCTCCTGGGCCGCCTGCACGTACGCTTCGGCGTTCGCCAGCGTGAACGCCAGCTCCTGCGCGGCGGTCGCGCCCGCCTCGCGGATGTGGTAGCCGCTGATGCTGATGGTGTGGAACGACGGCAGTTCGCGCGCGGCGTGCGCGAACAGGTCGGTCACCAACCGCATCGACGGTTCCACCGGCCAGATGTAGGTGCCACGTGCGGCGTACTCCTTGAGGATGTCGTTCTGCACCGTGCCACCCATACGCTCGCCCGGTACGCCCTGATCCTCCGCCACCAGGGCGTACAGCGCCAGCAGCATCGCGGCCGGTGCGTTGATCGTCATCGAGGTCGTGACCTCGTCCAGGGGAATGCCGTCGAACAGGGTCCGCATGTCGTCTACGGTGGCGACCGACACGCCCACGCGCCCCACCTCGCCCGCCGCCAGGGGATCGTCGGGATCGAGGCCCAGCTGCGTCGGTAGGTCGAACGCGACCGACAGTCCGGTCACGCCCTGCTCCAGCAGGTACCGGTAGCGCCGGTTCGTGGCTTCGGCCGAGGCGAACCCGGCGTACTGCCGCATGGTCCAGGTCCGCGTGGTGTACATGCCGGGATGGATGCCGCGCGTGAACGGCGGATCGCCCGGGCGACCCAGACGGTCGGTCAGGCCGTCGGGCGGCCCGTCGTACACGGCCTGGCGCGGCAC
>JBBDSD010000429.1:0-2632 GCA_040905065.1 Trueperaceae bacterium
CTCCTCCCAGGCCGGGCGCGCCAGCTCGACGATGTCGCCCAAGGCGGCGTACTGCGTGCCGGCCAGGCGCGCCACCGGATCCAACGCCCGCACGTCGATCCGGCCGTCCTCGCCCCGGAGTCCGTCGCGCAGGTGCGCCACCAGCACGCGGCCGAACACGAGCGTGTTCGAACCGATCGAGAGCTGGTGCGTGAGCTCGCACTCGAACGCGACCGGCGCGGCCGCCACCCGCGGAGCCGCGACGCGGTCGCTGGCGACCGGCTCCAACCCCGCATGCGCGAACTCGTCCACGTGCGGCGGCGCGTCGACGCTGCTGGCGTTCATCGCCTCGAGCAGGCCGCGATCGGCGACGTTCGCCACGAACTGTCCGGCACGGATCGCGTTGCGCACCGAGTCCTTCGGTCCGGAGTCGTGATGCCCGCCGGAGAACGCCAGCGTCGGCGGGTTCGTGGCGGCCACCATGAAGTACGAGAACGGCGCCAGGTTGAAGGTGCCGTCCTGATCCACGGTCGAGATCCAGCCGATCGGGCGCGGGACCACCGTGCCGGTGAGCAGCTTGTAGCGTTCGGAAGAGGACAGGTCGTCCATGACGAGGCGCATGGGGCGAGGGTATCGCGCGGAGCATGGCGTCGCGTGGTCGAGGTCGCGAACGCGCACGGAGGGCCTGGAACCGGATGGGCCTTCGCGAAGCGTGCGCGTAGGCCGGTCCGTGCGTACGTGACGATGGACGCGAAAGTGCCTGACGGCTAGCACGAAAGGGCCTACGTTCGATGCAGGCGTGCGCTTCATGTCGGAGGGGAGTCACGCGTTCCGCGAACCGTCGAGAATCGCTCCGACCTCGTCGAATCGCCCCTTCCCGCCAATGAGGAGACCGCCCATGCAGCAGCGAGAACGCGTGGCGCTGATGGCCCACGACAACTGCACGTCCGACCTGATCGAGTGGGCCACCTGGATCCATCGCGCCCTGCTCGGCCGCGAGCTGATCTGCACCGGCACCACCGGCGAGCGCGTCAGGCGCGAGTCGGAAGAGGAAGCGCACGACGGCCCGGCCCCCTCGCCCGCCTGAACGACCGCACGGCCTTGCGCCGAGTGGCGCACATGGGCTACGCTGTCAAGGCTGTGACGCGGCCGTTCGCGCCGCCCGCCCGCGGGATCCCCCGGGGCGCACGACATCTCCGACCGATCCCGGGAGTGGACCATGAAGTACAACAAAGGCGCGATCCTGCGCTCCATCGAACAACCGTTCCTCCGCGACGACGTCCCCACCTTCGACACGGGCGACACCGTCCGCGTCGACTACAAGGTGGCCGAAGGCAACCGGACCCGCATCCAGTCGTTCGAAGGCGTGGTCATCAAGCGCAACAACGGACGCGGCGCCCGCGCGACGATCACGGTCCGCAAGGTGAGCTTCAGCGAAGGGGTCGAACGCGTGTTCCCCCTCACCTCGCCCCACATCGACAAGATCGAGGTCGTGCGCCGTGGCCGCAGCCGCCGCGCAAAGCTGTACTACCTGCGCGAGCTCCGCGGCAAGGCCGCCCGCCTGAAGGTCGACGTGGGCCGTCAGGAAGAGGACCGCGCCGCCGCGCGCAAGGCGCGCGAAGCCGCCAAGAACGCCGGCTGAACCGACCCTCGACCGAACCCGGACCCGACCGGTGCGTGCACGATCGCGTTACGGCCCTGCTCCCTGCGAGCGGGGCCGCTCGTGTAGGGCGATCGTGCTCGGCGCCCACGCCCACGTCGTCGCCGTTCGCGCGATGCGGCATCGCCCGGCGTTGACAGCGCCGGAGCGCGCCGATACACTCGGTATTGCTCGCGCCTCGAGGGCGAGCGGTTTCGTGGGGCCGTGGCGCAGTTGGGAGCGCGTCTGAATGGCATTCAGAAGGTCAGGGGTTCGAATCCCCTCGGCTCCACCAGCCAAGAACGAGGACGCGCCCGACCGTGAGGTCGGGCGTTCTTCTGTGCGTCGCCCTGTACGTCGACCACGTGATCGTTGGTGGTCCACGCGGTCGGAAGGAGCGCGTGGACCTAGACAGCAACTGGTTCGTATCGGAATACATACCTACGACCAAGTCCGTGGTAATTTGCGAAATGTCCCCCAACAACTCATCACTTTGGATGCGGACCCAAGGAGCATCATGCACCGATCCGTCGTTCTCCCCCGCCAGACGCCGTGGGCCTACACCCTCGTGATGGCCGCCCTGTTGACCGTTTTCTTGGCCGCCTGCAGTGGCCCCAACCCAGTAGCCGATACCTCCGCCCCGACCGTGGTCGAGACGACGCCCAGCGACGGCGCCACTGCGCCTACGAACGAACCGGTCAGCGCCACCTTCGACGAAGCGATCGACGACTCGACGCTGACCACGAGCTCGTTCGTCCTGGTCGGCCCCGGTGCCACGGTCGTGGCGGGCACCGTGTCGTACGACGAGGCGACGCAGACGGCCGTCCATACGCCGACGGTCGCGCTCGATGCTGATACGGCCTACACGGCTACGCTGTCGACCGACGTCACGGACGTCGCAGGCAACGCCCTGGACGCCTCCGTGTCGTGGAGCTTCACGACGGCGGTAGCCGATACCTCCGCCCCGACCGTGGTCGAGACGACGCCCAGCGACGGCGCCACTGCGCCTACGAA
>JBBDSD010000430.1:0-10757 GCA_040905065.1 Trueperaceae bacterium
CGCCCCGGGGCGGGCCTGCGCCAGCTTGGCCACGTCCCGGTCCAGCACGACCGCCGGCGTGCAATACCCGCCCAGCGATCCTCGGTCGTAGAGCAGCACGATCGGCCTGCCGTCGGGCGGGACCTGCACGCCGCCCAGTCGGGTCGGTTCGGAGGTGCCTTCGCCTCCGGGCACGTCCGGCCCGTGCAGCCGCAGGCCGGTCCGGTCGCCGTGCTGAACCTCGAACGTCGCTCGCGTCAGCGCCTCCCACGCCGCGTCGTCCGGATGCGGTCCGGGCACGATCCGGATCGGGAGCGGGAAGCGGCCCTCGCGCCACGCGCCCAGCTCCGGCGGGTGGAACGCGAAGCCCGGCCGCGCGGCGTGCTCGCGCGCGACGCCCAGCCGGTCGCCCGCCCGCAACGGCCGCCCGATCCGGGCCCGTAGGTCCGTGGAGGCCGACCCGAGGAAACGAGCGGCCTCGAACCCGCCGGCGATCGCCAGGTAGCCGCGCACGCCGTGCGGTCCGGGCGGAAACGCCAGCCGCGCGCCGGCCGGTACGCGCACCGTCGTGCAGCTGGCCAGCGGCCGACCGTCCAGCGTCGGTCGTACGCCGGAACCGGTGAAGGCGATCACGCTCTCGCGGGTGGCGCGCAGCGTGGGGCCGCGCACCGTCGTCTCGAGCGCGGGTGCGTGCGGATCCTGCGCCAGCAGCCGGTTGGCGAGACGGAAGGCGGAGGCGTCGATCGGTCCCGACCGGGACAGACCGAAGCGGCCCACCCGGAACCGTCCGGCGTCGAGCACCAGATCCTGCAGGCCGGCCTCCTCCACCTCGAAGGCCGGAAGCTGGGGGCGTTCCGGCAGCAGCTCCAGCGGCTCGGGCTCCTCCGGCGTGGGGCCGTCGCTGGGCTCGAAGCGGACGCGGTCGCCGGGACGCAGCAGGAACGGCTCTTCGCGGTGCGGGTCGTACACGGCGGTCAGGGCGGTGCCCAGCAGGTGCCAGCCGCCGGGCGACGGCAGCGGGTAGATGCCGGCCTGATCCACGGCGATGGCGACGGCGTGGGCCGGCACGCGGTCGCGGGGCCGGTCGCGCCGCGGCATTCGAAGCGCGTCGGGCAGGCCAGAGAGGAACGGAAAGCCGGGCGCGAAGCCGAGGGCGCGCACCCGGTAGGTCGCTCCGGCGTGCATTTCGATCAGCCGGTCGCGGCGCAGGCCGGTCCGTTCCGCCACGTCGTCCAGGTCGGCGCCGTCGTACCGCACCGGAATCGTGACCAGCCGGTCCGTGTCGCGCGCACCTGCGCTCGCACCATCGCTCGCACCATCGCTCGCACCATCGCGCGCACCGTCCGACGCGGCCTCGCCGATCGGTCCTCCCGCCCGCGCGGCATCCTCGATCTCGGCCAGCCACGGGCCCACCCGCGCGGCGTCCGGATGGCCGGCGTCCCACGCGACCATCACGGTGGCGTAGGCGGGCACGACGTCCAACACCGCCCCAGGAGGATCGCGGTCCAGCGCCCGCAGCACTGCGGGCAGGACCGACGCGTCCGCCAGCGCGTCGGGGTGGTCCCCGAACCGCAGCGTGCGCGCGGTCGCTCGCAGCGGCCCCGCGCTTCGGTCGTTCACGCGTAGGCGGCCAAGCGAAGACCGTGCGCCTGCGCCGCGGCCCGGACCGCCTGGGCGATGGCGGCCGCGCCGGGGTGGTCGCCGTGCAGGCAGAGCGTGTCGGGCCGGACCTCGGCGACGCCGCCGTCGACGGTTTCGACGGTGCCGTCGCGCACCATCCGCACGGCGCGCGCCGCCACCGCCTCCGGGTCGGTCCAGAGGGCGCCGTCCGTGCCGCGCGGCGCCAACCGTCCGTCCGTCAGGTAGCCCCGGTCGGGGAACGCCTCGTCCACCGTCCGCACGTCGTGGCGCGCGGCGGCGGACCGCATGCCGTCGCCGGCCGGGCCGGCCAGCGTCACCAGCCGCGCGTCCGGCGCGGCGCCCGCGATGGCGCGCGCCACCGCGTCGGCCGCGTCCTCGTCGCGCACCATGCGGTGGTGCAGCGCCCCGTGCGGCTTGACGTGATGCAGGTCGCCCGTGCCTTCCGCCCGGAGCACGGCGCTCAGCGCCCCGATCTGCACGACCACGGCGGCGTGCAGCTCGCTCGGGTCGATCGCCAGGTCGCGCCGCCCGAAGCCGAGCAGGTCGGGCAGGCCCGGGTGCGCTCCGACCGCGACCCCGTGCTCGGCCGCCAGGCGCACGGTGCGGACCATGGTGAGCGGATCGCCGGCGTGGAAGCCGCAGGCGACGTTGACGCTGGTGAGGTGGGGGAAGAGGGCCTCGTCCTCCCCCATGCGCCACGGGCCGTACGATTCGCCGGCGTCGGCGTTCAGGTCGAAGGCGGGCTCGCTCGCGTCCGGTCGGGCCTTCGTTCTGGACGGGGTGCGGGACGGGGTTCGTGGCACGTCGACTCCTTCGGTCGGGGGCGGTGCGGTCCTCCCTCCGGGCTATGGTACGGCAGCCGTGGACCCTTCCGCCCTGGACGCCGACGCACCGCTTCTGGAGATCACCGACCTGTCGGTGACGCTGGGCGGGGAGCGGATCGTGACCGACGTGCACGCCGTGCTGCGGGCCGGCGAGCGGCTGGTCCTGACCGGCCGCAACGGCGCCGGCAAGAGCACGCTGTTGCGGGCCCTGGTGGGTCTGCTGCCGCACGACGGGCGCGTACGCATCGCCGGTCGTCCGCAGAATCGCATCGAGGCGCGGGCCGCGTTCGCGTTCGTTCCGGACGAGCCCGAGCTGTACGACGACCTCACGCTCCGCGAACACGTCCGCTTCACGGTGATGTTGTACCGAAGGCCGGAGGACGAGGAGCGGATCTTGGCGTGGCTGGACGCCTTCCGGCTCGCGGACCGACTGGACGAGTCGCCGGGAACCCATTCGCGCGGCATGCGCCAGAAGACGGCGTTGGCAATCGCGCTCGGGCTGCGCACGCCACTCCTGCTGTTGGACGAGCCGTTCGCCGCGCTGGACCTCGAGGCGCAGGAGCAGCTCGCGAGCGGCCTGATCGAGCGGGCCGACGAGGGCAGCGCGGTGCTGCTGACCGGGCACCAACCGGGCCTGGTCGCGTCGCTCCGGGCGCGCGAACTTCGGCTCGAGGACGGTACGACGCGGGAGGTCGCACCACAGGACGCGACGGCGGAGGACCGGCCCGGCGATCGCTCCGGACCCGCGTGAGCCCACCAGCGGGCGGGGACGCGGCGACGCAGGCCCTGGCGATCGCGCGACGGAAGACCGTGGGTCGCGCGGTGCGTGCCTATATGCGGTGGATCGTGCGGTCGGTCGGTTGGGCGTCGATCGTGTACCTGATCGTGTGGAGCGGCGTGTTCCTGATCGCGGGCCTGGAGTCGGTCCCGCGCCCCGCGACGCCGCTTCGGCTGCCGGTCCCGCTTCCGGTCGCGATCGGCGCGCTGGTCGCCGTCGGCATGGCCACGTCGCTGGCCGCGGTCCGCGCGCCGCCGCTGGTCCTGGACCGACGCGACCTGATCCGGGCGGCGTTGGCGCCGATCGCACCCCGTGCGGTGCTGCGCTGGCCGTTCGTGCGGCAGGGAACGGCCCGCATCGTGGCGGGCGCCGCCGTGGGCGGCTTGTGGACCTTCCTGGCGGCCGCCTGGTTCGGGGTGGACGCTCCGTACGCCGCAGTGGCCGCGGCGCTATTGGCCTGGTCGCAACTGCAGCTGGCCTGGTGGACGTACGCCGACGCGGATCGGCCGATCGGCCGGCGCGGATCGCTGCTGGCCGTCGCCGGGACGCTCGCGGCCGCCATCCTGGGCGGCGCGGTGCCGGACGCGGGTCTCGCCGCCGCCCTGACCGGCCCGTCGCCGCTGGGCCTGCTCGGACCGGCTGCGCTGGCTGCCCTCACCGCCTACGTCGTACGCCTGCACGGACAAGAACGCTATCCGCCCCGTTTCGCCGCGCAGTCGTTCGTGCTGGGTCGCTTGCAGGCGTTGCGGACCTGGGAGATGTTGTCGCGAGCGACGGGAGCCGCGTCCGGCGTCGATCCGGGCGAACGCCGCAGGCTCCTCGACGCGCTGCACGACCGCCCGAGCGCCCGTCGGCCGACGCGGAGCGTGCCGCTGCCGCGTGCGGACCGTGCCGCGTGGGTCGCGTTGGCGTGGCGGTCGTGGTCCGGGCTGGTCCGTCGACCGCTGGCAGCGACGCTCGCGCTGGGCGCGTTGCTCGCGAGCGCCGTCGCGGCGTCGGCGGCGTCGCTCGGAACGCCGCTGGCGTCCGCCGCCGCGACCGCATGGCTGACCGTGGTGGCGTCGCGCCTGCTGGACGGAACGTCGGTACCGAGAACGCTTCCGCTGGGTCCATCGGACCGCACCTTCGGTCGCGTCGTTCCGGGCCTGGCGATCGCGACGGTGCTCGGGACCGTCGCGCTGAGCGCGCGAGCGGCGAACGGTACGGTTCCGTCCGGCGCGGAGGTGCTGTCGCTGGCTGCGATCGTGGTCGCGGTGTTCGTGCTGCTCGAGAAGGTCGGTACGTGGATCGGATCGTCCAGGTCGCCGGAAGCGTCGATCGCCGTAGCGGTGACGGTCGCCAGCCCAGCGCTGTTGGCCCACGCCTTCGCCGTGCCCGGTCTCGCCTCCGTGGGCGTGGTGGTCGTGGCCTTCCTCGCCTGGTGGCTGCCCGCCTGAGCCTCAGCGCCGGGGGCGCCGCGGCCGGCGCCGGCGTGCTCGAAAATCGGTTCCCAGCGATCGCCTTGCGGGTACGCTCCATCCGTGCCGCTGGTCGCCGACGCCCTGGTCCCCCTCACGCTGCTGATCGCGCTCGGCATCGGCCTGAAACGCTTCGGGTTCCTGCCGGACGCGGCGTGGGCCGGCCTGGACCGCCTGAACTACTGGGTGCTGTTCCCCGCGTTGATCTTCGTGAGCCTGGCCAGCGAACGCTCCGGCCTGCCGAACGCGCTCCCGATCGTGGCGTCGGTGTGGGGCGGCCTGACGATCGTGGCCCTGCTCGCTTGGACGCTCCGGCGCAGGCTGGCGCCGGACGGCCCCGCGTTCACGTCGGTGTTCCAGGGCGCGGTGCGGTTCAACAGCTACGTCGCGTTCCTGACGGTCCCGGTGCTGCATCCCGACTCGGAGGCGTTGACCGCCCTGCTGGTGGCCGCCACCGTGCCGTTCGTGAACGTGGCGTGCGTGACGGCGTTGGCGCGCTACGGCGGCGGGGCGGCGTTGCGCAAGCGCGGCGTGCTGGCCAAGATCGTGACGAACCCGCTGATCGTGGCGTCGCTGCTGGGCATCGCGGCCGCCCGCATCGACCTGGCCCTGGGCCCGCTAGAGGGGTCGCTGCAACTGCTCGGGCAGGCGTCGTTGGCCACCGGTCTTCTGGCGGTCGGCGCCACCCTGCGCCTGCGAAGCGTGCGCAGCGGCTGGCGCGAGGTGACGGCGTCGGTCGCGCTCAAGGTGGTCGCGCTGCCGCTGGCGACGGCAATGTGTGGTCTGGCGTTCGGTCTGCCGCAGGAGGTGCTTGCGCCGCTGCTGCTGTTCCAGGCGATGCCGACCGCGTCGGCGTCGTACGTGCTGGCCCGCGCCATGCGGGGGGACGAGCGCCTGATGGCCGGCATCCTGGCGGTGCACACGCTGGCGGCGCTGGCGTGGCTGCCGGCGGTGTTCGTGCTGGTGCGCTGGTGGCTGGGTTGAACACCAGCGCGCCCAATCCCTGAGCGCGAGAACCGTCGCCACCCGCCGCGACCTGCACCGCCACCCCGAGATCGCCTTCGAGGAGGTCCGCACCATGAATGTGATCGCGGCACGCCTGCGCGAGCTGGGCCTGGACCCACGCACCGAGGTGGGCGGCACCGGCGTGGTCGCGGTCTGGGACTCCGGCCGACCGGGACCGACCGTGCTAGCCCGAGCCGACATGGACGCCCTACCGGTCGAAGACGCGACGGTCCATGCGTACCGCTCCACCGTGGACGGCAAGAACCACGCCTGCGGGCACGACGGACACGTCGCGGTGCTGCTGTCGGTGGCGGAGACGCTGCTGCACGACTCGGAGCGGTTGCGCGGCCGGGTCGTGTTTGTGTTCCAACCGGCGGCGGATCGGTTGCTCGTTCGGCTCCAGGGTCGTGGCGGCCACGCCGCCATGCCGCACCAGACGGTCGACCCGATCGTCGCTTCCGCGCAACTGATCACGGCCCTGCAGACGCTGGTGTCCCGCGAGACCGACCCGGTCGATCCGGTGGTGATCTCGCTGACGAAGATGCACGGCGGCACCGCCTTCAACATCGTGCCGGAAGCGGTCGAGATCGGAGGCACGCTGCGCACCTTCGCCGACGCCACGCGCGACCGGTTGGAGGCCCGCATTCGCGAGGTCGCCGGCGGCGTCGCCCGCACCTACTGCGCCAAGGTACAGGTCGACTGGCTGGCCGGCTCGCCGGCGGTGGTGAACGACGTCACGGCGACCGAACGGATGAGCGCCGTGGCCGGGCGGATCGTCGGCGCCGACCGCGTGGTACGGCCGGATCCGATCATGGGCGGCGACGACATGGCGCTCTGGCTGCGGCAAGCGCCGGGCTGCTACTTCTTCGTGGGCGTGCGCGGCGGCGAGGCCAGTTCCTGGCCGCATCACCATCCCCGCTTCGATCTGGACGAGGCCGCCCTTCCGGTCGCGGTCGAGCTGTTCGCGGAGGGCGTCGCCGACCTGCTGGCGCGGTAGATTCTCCCGCGCACGACACAGATCCGCGACACGGTGTTGCGCCCGTCTCCGCGCTAGCGTGGTGGGACCGCTTCGGCGCGAAGGACCTGCCGACGGAGCCGCTTTGGGAGGCGTGCATGATGAACGCCCGCACGATCGTATTCGTCCTTCTCGCCGCCGTCCTGCTCTGGGCGGTGGCGCAGCGCCTGTCGGACACCGAGGTGCCGGCCCGGCCGTTCCCGAACGATCTGGACTGGATCTCCGTCGACCGGGCGCTCACCCTCGAGGACCTACGGGGCAAGGTGGTGCTGCTGGACTTCCTCACCTACGGCTGCATCAACTGCTTGCACGTGATCCCCGACCTGCACGAGCTCGAGGCGCGTCATCCCAGTGAGCTGGTCGTGATCGGCGTGCACTCCGCCAAGTTCGATCACGAAGGCGGAACGGACGCGATCCGCCGCTTTGCGGAACGGTACGGCGTCGAGCACCCGATGGTGAACGACCACCGCTTCGAGATCTGGAACTCGTACGGCATCCGCGCCTGGCCCAGCTCGGTGCTGATCGATCCGGAGGGGCACGTGGTGGGCCGGCACGTGGGCGAGGGGGTCCTGGCGGCGCTGGGCGAGCCGATCGCGGCGGTGATCGACGAGCACGATCGTCGCGGCACGCTGGATCGGAGTCCGCTGCCGGCGCTCGCCAGCGGCGCGGTGGTCGCGCCTAGCGCGCCGCTCCGTTTCCCTGGCGGCATCGCCATCGAGCCAGAGGCGGGTCTGCTGGCGATCAGCGACAGCAGCGTGCACCGGGTGGTCGTGGTGCGGTTGGACGGTGCCTGGCGGGGTAGCGACGGTGCGAGCGCGTCGTCCGATGCGGTCGGCGACGGCGACGCACCCGACGCGCCCGACGCCCCGCCCGCCGAGGTGATCGCCGTGTTCGGCGACGGGCGACCCGACCTGCGCGACGGAACCGCGTCGGAAGCGCGCTTTCACCGTCCGCACGGCCTGACCTTCGACGGTCCGGACCGGCTGTACGTGGCCGATACCGGCAACCACGCGCTGCGTCGGATCAACCTGCGCACCGCCACGGTCGAGACGCTGGCTGGAACGGGTGAGCAGGTCTACCTGCGTCGCGACCGGTGGGACGGCCGATCGGGCGGGCGGTCGAACGGGCCGTCCGGTCTGAACTCGCCGTGGGACGTCGAGGTGGTGGGGAACGTCGCCTACCTGGCGATGGCGGGGCAGCACCAGATCTGGCAGGTCGATCTCGACACGGGACGGCTCACGCTGCACGCGGGGTCGGGCCGCGAGATCCTGCACGACGGTCCGCTGCGGGAGGCGGCGCTGAACCAACCGAGCGGCCTGGCCTTGCTCGACGACCGCCTGATCGTGGCGGACGCCGAAGCCAGCGCCGTGCGCAGTGCGGACCTGCACGCCGCCGGTTCGCTGCGCACCCTGGTCGGTGTCGGGTTGTTCGACTTCGGCGACGTGGACGGCGTGGGCGACGCGGTGCGCCTGCAGCATCCGAAGGCGCTGGCGGTCGACGTGGCGCCCCACCCCGCCGAGGCGGGCGCCGACGCCGGTAGCAGCGGATCCCTCGTCTACCTGACGGACACCTACAACCACAAGGTCAAGGCCCTGAATCCCGTCACGCGCGAGGTCCGGACCGTGCTGGGCGACGGCGTCGCCGGCTGGCGCGATGGGACCGACGCCCGCCTGCACGAACCGGGCGCGCTGGCGGTCGCGAACGGCGTCGCCTGGATCGCGGACACGAACAACCACGCCGTCCGCGCTGCCGATCTCGCCAGCGGCGAGGTGGCGACGCTGGTCCTGCGCGACCCGGACGGTCTTCTGACCAGCGCGGAGGACGATGATGGCTTCTTCGCCGGCACCACGGTACGTACCGAAGCACGCCGGGTCGCTCCGGGGGACGGGCGCCTGGAGCTGAACGTGACGCTCCCGTCCTCGTACGTGCGCAACGACCTGGCGCCGCTGCGACTGCACTGGCGCGTCGAGGGGGACGCCGTGCGGGTGGCGCCGGAGGACCTGCGGCGCGAAGTGGTGGAACCCGACTTCCCGCTGCGCCTGTCCGTGCCCGCCACCTTCTCCGAAGGCGTCGCCGACGTCACGGCCGAACTGACCACCTACTACTGCCGCAAGGGGGCGGAGGCGCTCTGCCTGGTCGACCAGGTCCGAATCGCGTCGGAGGTGAGCGTGACCGGGGACGACCGGGGGGGCGACGCGTCCAGCGTGGTGTGGACGCACCGACCTCCGCCGGTCATCGACCGTCGCTGACGCCACCGTACGCCCCCTACCGCGCGCCCCCCGAGTGCGCCGCCCGAGTGCGCCGCCCGAGTGCGCCGCCCCCGCGCACACCGGCCCGCATCCGGCAGCGCGTCGCGATAGGCTGACGCCGTGGCCCTGCTGCCGTTCCTCCTCGTCGCGCTGGTCGCGGCCGCCGTGACCGCCTACGGTCTGACGCGCTGGCGCCGTGCGAACCCGGACACGCCGTGGCCGACCGTGACGATCACGGTCCTCGCCGTCCTGTTCGCGGGGTACCTGATCTGGCTCGCCTGGATGACGTTCGGGGTGGGGCCGGATCTTCGTGGCGTCGAGCCGGGTCCACCGCCGCTGCTGAGCGCCCTGTTGTCGCTGCGTCCCTGAACCGGCCCGGGCCTCGTCCCGGTCAGTCGTGCAGCGCCGGCCGGACCGACCGCAACAGCGACGCGACCTTCGCTTCGGACACCGGAGTCCACCAGACGCCCTCCTCCTTGAGCGCACTGGCCACGATCAGTCCGTCCGCCACCTCCAGCAGCTGCCCCGCGTTGGCTTCCGTCACGCCGTTCCCGATCAGGACCGGCAGGCGGGTCGCGTCGGTCTCCGGTCCCAGCCGGTCGGGCTTGGCGAACGGGATGTCGCCGTGGTTCTCGACGATCAGGCCGTGCACGCCGCCCGCTGCGTAGGCGCGGGCCTCGCGGACCGCGTGGTCGATCAGGGCGTCCATCGCTTCGCCGTCGTAGGCCGGCGATCCGGGCAGCGCCATCAGGTGGATCACGCCGATGACGACCTTGTCGCGCCCGAACAGGTTGCGGACGGCGCTCGGCTTCGCTCGGAACACGCTGGCGTCGGGCATGCGTGAGGGTACCGCGGACCGTGCGTTGACAACGCCGTGACGAGACCGTATCGTGCGACACAATCCACGATTGGTTGAATGACTGCATCACTCTTAGGGGGCCGCTTCGAGTGACGAGCGCAGACCGAACCGAATTCACCAGGGGCGAACCGATCGCTCATCGTCGCCGTCTCGCCAGCGACGTGGCCGACGCCCTGATCCGGACCGTCCGGTCCGGCCGCTACCAGGCCGGCGATCGCCTGCCGACGGTGATCAAGCTCGCGGAATCGTACGGCGTGGCCGTGCACACCGTGCGCGAAGCGCTGAATCAGGTCGAGACGCTGGGCCTGATCGACATCCGTCACGGCGCCGGCATCTTCGTCGCCGAACGGGCCCACCGGCTCCTGTTCGGCAACCCGTACAACGACCGGGCCGGACTGCGTCGCAGCTTGGAACTGTTGGAGACGCGGCTGCATCTCGAGCCTCCTCTGGCCGCCGCAGCAGCGCGGAACGCTCCCGACGAACGCTTGGACGCTGTCGCCGCCCTGCTCCGCGAGGCCGAGCCTCACCTGGACGGGTCCGACGCAGCCAACGAGCGCCTCAACGAGATCAATCTCGCCTTCCACCGCGACGTCGCCCGGGCCTCTGGCAACGACGTCGCCGCCGACGTGGTCGAGGTGCTCGCGCGACTGTACAGCGACGAGCAGCTCGCCCTCCTCCCGGTCTGCGAGGCGCAGATCGAGAACTACTCCCGCTTCGATCACGAGGGGCACCGGGGCATCCTGGCCGCCCTGCGTGACCGAGACCCCGAGCGGGCGCAGGAGTTGATGCGCCGGCACGTGCACGGCGTGCAGACCATCGTCGCTGCGCACGCCGCTCGCCATCCCGATCCTCCGGACGGTCCGACGCTCGTAGAAGGGAGGTGAGGAAACCCCGGCTCCGTCCTGAGCGACACGACACCGCCTCGACCGTTCGTACGTCCCCCTAACGTG
>JBBDSD010000430.1:10767-16014 GCA_040905065.1 Trueperaceae bacterium
CCCCCCCCCGAGGCCGAAAGGAAGGCTTCCATGCAGACCCGATGGCTCTCCGCCGTCCGTTGGATGCTCGTGACCGTGCTGGTCGCGACCGCCGGACTGATCACCACCGCCCAGGCGCAAGACGCCGAGCTCACCGTCTGGCTGGTCCGCGAGAACTACGAGATGCCGCTGGACGACTGGTACGCCGAGCATCCCGACGTTCAGATCAACTACGAAGTCGTGCCGTGGGAGCACACGCTGAACCAGCTGATCCTCTCCGCCGCCGCCAATCGCGCGCCCGACGTCGTCGTGGTCGACTTCCCGTGGATCGCGGTCCTCGCGGCCCTCGGTCACCTCGAACCGCTCGACGGCTACATCGACGGCTGGCCGCAGGGTGACCTGGCCGACTTCTTCGACGCCTCCTGGGCGTTCGGGCAGTACGACGACATGCAGTACACGGTGCCGTTCGCTCACATGGGCCGTGCGCTGTACTACCGCGCCGACTGGTTCGAAGAGGCCGGCCTGGAGGAGCCCCGCACCTGGGACGACGTCATCGAGGCGGGACAGGCCCTGACCGTGGACGGCCGCTGGGGCCTCAGCATGCGCGGCGCGCGCGACGACGGCAGCGTGCAAGGCTTCCTGCCGGTGTTCGCCTCCTTCGGCGGTCAGATCGTGGACGGCGTGCCGCAGTTCGACAGCGACGCGGGCGTCCAATCGCTGCAGCTGATGCACGACATGGTGCACGAGTACGGCATCATGTCGCCCGAGACGCACACCTACGGCAGCTCCGAGGCGCGCGGCGCCTTCATGGGCGGCCAGGCGGCGATGTCGATCATCGGGTCGCACATCGCGCCCGCCGTCGAGAACGCCGGCACGGAGTACGGCGACTTCCGCATGACGCACATCCCCACCCCCAGCGCCGACATGGAGCCGCGCAATGTGGCCACCTCGTTCAGTTGGGCCGTGCACGCGCAGAGCGAGCACAAGGACGAAGCCGCCGAATTCGTGCGCTACCTGACCCGACCGGAGAACAGCTTCATCTTCAACGCGCCCTACATGGAAGCGGTGCGCGAGTCCGTGTACGACATGCCCGCATACCTGGAAGCCAAGCCGTGGACCGACTTCATCCTGGCCGACATTCCGCTGTCGGAGCCGATGCCGTCGCACCCGCTGTACGGCGAAATGTCGGACGCCATTCAGCTGGCGCTGCAGGAGGTCCTCTCCAACCCGAACGCCGACGTCGAAGCCGTCGCCGCCGATCTCGCTGCGAGCCTGAGCGCGATCGTCGACTGACCTGACCGGCGGACCGGCCCGGGGGGGGGGGGGCGCACGCCCGCCCCCCCCCCCCCCCCCCCCGGGCGCCGCCGACCGAACGGAGTCGATGCCGCCGATGTCCCAGCTGTCCGGCACCACCCCCTCCCCGCTGGCCGCACGCATCCGCCGCCTGGTGCGCGACGGGGTCTACGACAAGCCCGCCGCTTGGCGCTTCTCCTATCTTCTGATTCTCCCCGGGCTGTTCGTCATCCTGACGATGCTGGGCATCCCGCTGGTCTACGCCTTCGTGCAGAGCCTGTACGACGTCGATCTGCTGCGCCCAGGCACGCCGTTCGTGGGCCTGCAGAACTACGTCGACGTGCTCAGCAGTTCGGCGTTCTGGTCCAGCCTGCGCCTGACCGCGATCTTCGTGGCCGGCACCATGACGCTCAGCTTCGTGCTGGGCATGGCCACCTCGCTGCTGCTGAACCGCGAGATCTGGGGCTTCGGCATGCTGCGCGCCATGGTGATCCTGCCGTTCATCGTCTCCGAGATCACCGTCGGCATCACCTGGCGCTGGCTGTTCGCGCCCGACCTGGGCGTCATCAACGCCGTGCTGAGCCTGGCCGGGGGCGACCCGGTGCGCTGGCTCAGCGAGCCCAACTGGGCCATGTTCTCCGTCATCATCGCCGAATCGTGGCGCCTCACGCCGTTCGCGATCCTTATCCTGCTGGCGGGCCTGCAGAGCGTGGACCGCAGCTACTACGAGGCGGCCCGCGTGGACGGCGCCAACTTCTGGCACGCCTTTCGGCACATCACCATCCCCAACATCAAGCCGCAGATGCTGATCACGCTGATCTACCTCAGCTTCGCCTGCGTGAACCAGTTCGCCATCATCTTCTCCCTCACCGGTGGAGGTCCAGGGCAGTCGACCGAGGTGGTGGCGCTGTACATGTACGACGCCGCCTTCGGAAACTTCCAGTTCAGCCTCGGCTCGACCCTCGCGGTGCTGCTGTTCATCGTGAACGTCGTACTGAGCCTCACCTACATGCGCGTGCTGCGCACGGACGATTAGGAGCCGCGGATCATGAGCTTCCTCACGAGACCCCGCTTCTGGCGGAACGCGATCCTGAACGTCCTCACCTTCGTCGCCGTCGCTTGGGCGGTCGGTCCGCTGGTGTGGGCGGTGTCCTCGTCGTTCAAGGCGCTGGACGAGATCTACAGCTTCCCGCCCACGCTGCTGCCCGTGTCGCCCACGCTGGACAACTACCAGCTGATCCTGGAAGGCGAGAACTTCTTCCGGTACTTCCTGAACTCCGGCATCGTCACCGCCGTCAGCGTGGTCATCACCGTGGCGCTGTCGCTGCTGGGCGCCTACGCCTTCGCTCGCTTCAAGTTCCCGTTCCGATCGATCCTGCTGATGCTGATCCTGGTGCCGCGCATCATCCCCAGCATCACCCGCGTGGTGCCGCTGTACCAGCTGTGGGCCGAGCTGGAGATGCTCAACACGTACACGGCGTTGATCCTGCCGTACGCGGCGGACGCCCTGCCGATCGGCATCTGGATCCTGATCGGGTTCTTCCAGGCGATCCCGAAGGAGCTGGAGGAAGCGGCCATGATCGACGGCTGTTCTCGCTTCGGGGCGCTTTGGCGCATCATCATCCCGCTCACCCTGCCCGGCGTAGTGGCGGTGGCGCTGTTCTCCTTCCTGCGGTCGTGGAACGAGTTCATCCTGGCGTTCACCTTCATCGATACCGACGCCATGCGCACGTTGCCGGTCGCGCACTACCAGGTGTTCGAGTTCTTCGGCATTCGGCACTGGGGCGCCATCAACGCCTTCACCGTGCTGGCGGCCCTGCCGATCGTGATCTTCTTCCTGATCTTCGAGAAGCACTTGGTGCGCAGCCTGACGGCCGGATCGGTCAAGGGGTGACGCCGGCCACGACCACGCGTCGCGTTCCGATCGAGCGCTACGCGTGGTCGGCGCTTGGCGGCGTCAGGAACGCACATACGGGCCCTGGAGCCCGCGCGAGACGAAGATCCAGGGTCGCCAACGGCGCCCCGAGCCGTTCGGCCGCGGCCACGTACCAAGCGTCGTACGACGTCAGCGTGCCAGCGAAGTCCCACACGCGCCCTGCGAACGGACGGTACGGAACGAACTCGATCGGCAGGCGCGCGAGCCCGTCGATGGCCACCACCGCGTCGTCCTCCTCGATACGGCCTGCGGTCCGAAGCCGTCGCAGCGCGTTCGTGACCTCGACCGTAAGCAGGTGGGGAGCGACCAAGCGCGTGCGCGCGAGGGTCCGCATGGCCCAGTCCCGATCGTCGCTGCGCAGCACCAGGGCCGCGACCACGACGGAGGCGTCGGGAACGATCAGCGGCGGTCCTCCGTCACGGCGTGAACGATCTCGTGCGTGGCGATCTGCTCGCGACCGAACCGCTGCCGGTCGTGCGTCGCCCTCAAGATATCGAGGACCTCCTCGCGCTGCGCGGCTGCGATCAGTTCTTCCCGCAGGTAGGCCTGCAGCGATCGCCCTCGGAGAGCCGCGCGCGCGGCGAGCGCGTTGCGAACATCGTCCGGAACGTCGCGGACCGTGATCGACTTGGGCATGCATGCACCGTAGCCCGGTTGCATGCGTTTTGCATGCGCACACGGGTCCGGGCCACGACACCGGAGGGAACGAAAGGTGGACCGACGCCCTCGCCACTTGTACGAGGACGTTGGTACAAATCTACGGCGTCGCGCCTCAGCGTGCCAACCGGCCGGACCCGACGCGCTCAGCCGAAAGCGAGCGAGGCGTCGCGCCGCTCCTGGTCGGGATCCTCGCCGGCGGAAACCAGTCCGATCGCGTCCCGCAGCCGCTCGATCGAGCCCCGCGTCAGATCGAACGCCACCTCGAGCCGGCGGTTCGGTTCGACCCCCCGTTCGACCACGAAGTCGCGCGCCAGGAAGGTGTACAGCACGCGGTCCGCTTCGGGAAACGCGCGCGCGGCGGTCGCTCCGTCCCCGTCCAGACAGACCGTCACGTCCGACGCCGAAACCGGCGTGCGCTTCTCGATCAGGTTCAGCGTAGGGGCGACGTACGGCTCTTGCGTCACCAGACAGAGACGCGATCCGGCCGGGAGCGCTTCGAGCTCCACGATCGAGTGTGGCTGCACCTCGGTCGTGCACGGCAGGACCCGGCCGGGGCTACCGAAGCGGGCCAGACTCTCCTCCACCGCGCGCGCGTGCCCCGCGAACGTCGCTACGAAGTAGACGGTCTGCAGCAGCGTCGCCACGTGCGGCGTGCGGGCCTCCAGTTCGTCGAAGGTGGCCGGATGCACCGCGATCTGGGCGCCGAAGCGCCGCTCGAGCGAGGAGGCGTACGTGCGGCCCACCCGAATGCTGGGCGCGGCGAACAGGATCGTCCGGGGGACGTGGACGGCAGCGCTCACGTCGTCGAACGCTTGTCGGATCTCGTCGGGTCCGAACCCGAGCGCCGCTCCGCGCTGCAGGGCCCGCTCGAGCGCCTCGGCCAGCTGTCGCCGCCGCAACGGCGCGTCGGCGTCGGTCGACAACGTCATGGCCACGAACGTCCCGCGGCCGGCGGCCGCCTCGATCAGGCCCTGGTCGTGCAGGTCGCGGTACGCCTGCGCCACGGTGCTCGGGTTGACGCCCAGCCGATCGGCCGTCGCGCGCACCGTAGGCAACTTGGTGCCCTCCGGCAAGCGACCGGAGGTGATCAGGTACCGAATCTGGTACGCGATCTGCAGGTAGATCGGCATGGTGGCGTCCGGCCGGACGGTGATCGGTACGTCCATTCGTAGTCCCTTCGGCCCCGATCGGGCGTGGCGTGCGTACCCACCGGTCGATCGGCGTCCGTGCGGCGTCGCCGCATTGTATGGGACGAGCATGTCACGGATCGTGCCCGAATGCGCCCTCGTACTCGGCGGCAACCGTCGCCGCTCCGACCGTCCCCGAGCCTCGTCGGGAGGCGGAAAAGGCCAGCGTCGACGCCGACGCGAGCCGCACAC
>JBBDSD010000431.1:0-2621 GCA_040905065.1 Trueperaceae bacterium
GCCGGTGCCGCCCCGCCGCCCGGCGCGACCGGGACCACGCCGCCGACCGCGCCGTCGCCGGCCACGTCGCCGGAGACCCCGCCGGCCACCCCGCCCGCGTCGCCCCCCGCTCCCGCGTCCGGCCCCGGACCTCGCGGCCCGCTGCCCAGCGAGAACAGGGTCCAGACGATCGCTCCAGCGATCAGTACCAGGCCTACGATCAGCCCCAGGTCGACGAGACGGTTCTTCATCACGCCCCATGATTTCAGGAACCGGTGCCCAGGGGCGCGTTCCGGCCGACGTGGCGACGTGTCGAGGTCGGCGCGGGCGGTGCTACGCTACGCCGGTGTCTTGGGTCCTGCTCTTCGTCGGGTTCGCGCTGCTGGTACTGGGAGGCGACGTGCTGGTCCGTGGCGCGGTCGCCCTGGCGGCACGCCTGCGCATCAGTCCGCTGGTGATCGGGCTGACCGTGGTCGCGTTCGGGACCAGCGCCCCCGAGCTGGCAGCGACGCTGGCGTCCAGCCTGCGCGGCGTGCCGGAGCTGGGCGTCGGCAACGTGCTGGGCTCGAACGTGGCCAACGTGGCGCTTATCCTGGGCGCCGCCGCCCTGCTGGCGCCGATCGCCGGCAACGCCGCCTTCCTCCGGCGCGAGATTCCGGTCGGGGTGGGCGTGATGGCGCTCCTGCCGCTGCTCGCCCTGGACGGCGTGCTGGGCCGCTGGGACGGCCTGGCGCTGCTGGCGATCCTGGGCGCGTACCTGACGGTGCTGGCGCGCACCGATCGGGGCGCGCTCCGCTCCGAGGGGGACGAGGCACCGGACCATCCGCTCTGGCGCGCCGCGGGGCTGGCCGCGATCGGGATCGGTCTGCTGGTGCTGGGCGCTGAAGCGACGGTGCGCGGAGCGGTCGACATCGCCACCGCCTTCGGCGTGTCCGAACGGGTGATCGGCCTGACGGTGGTGGCGTTCGGCACCAGCCTGCCGGAACTGGCCAGCTCCTTGGCGGCCGCCGCCCGCCGGCAGGGCGACATGATCCTCGGCAACATCGCCGGATCGAACGTGTTCAACGTGCTGGCGGTGCTGGGCGCCTCGGCGACGGTGACACGCCTGCCGGTCCGCGCCGACGCGATCGCGGTCGACGTGGGCCTGGCGATCGGCGCCTCGCTGCTGCTGGTGCCGTTCCTGGCGTTGCAAGGCCGCTTGGGGCGCCTGGCTGGTGGCGTGCTGTTGGCGAGCTACGCGGCGTACCTGGTGTGGGCGTTCGGGAGCGGGTGAGAGGTTGGCTGCGCGGCGTACCGTCGGCCCAAGATCGCGCCGCGTCAGTCGCAGAGCGCGATCGCTTCGATCTCGATCGTGACGTCCTTCGGCAGACGCGCCACCTGTACCGCGCTGCGGGCGGGAGGATCGTGATCGAACGTCTCGCCGTAGATGCCGTTCACCACCGCGAAGTCGTCCATGTCTTGCAGGAAGATCGTGCACTTCACCACGCGCGACGGGTCGCTGCCTCCGGCGCGCAGCACCTCGCGCAGGTTGGCCAGCACCTGGCGGGTCTGCTCCTCGATCCCGCCGTCCACCAGGCTGCCGTCGGGACGGAGCGGAATCTGGCCGGCGGTGAACAGCAGCGGTCCCGCGCGCACGGCTTGGCTGTACGGGCCCACGGCGGGGCCGGCGGCGTCGGTCTGAATGGTGCGTCGGTCGTTCATGCCGGCGAGGATAGCAGGCGTCCCGCGACGGACGAGGCGCACGGTCGCGGCCGCGCGACGCGCGCCCCGGGCGCACCGCGACGCGAACGGCCTCAACGCATCGCCACGAACAGCACCAGCAGGAACGCCAGGTAGGCCGATCCCACGATCCAGAGCCGGTACGGGTACCAGGCCTGCTTGCGCATCCAGGTCATCGGGCCGCGCCCGGGATAGCGGTCCTCGACCTCGCGAATGCCGGTCTGGGTGGCGCCCACCTCGACCGTCCACGGTGCCTCGGCCGGCAGGTCGTACGGCTTGTCGCGCACCTGGACCTCGACCACGTCGGCCACCACCGCGCTGACGTTGTCCGGGCTCCCGCGCGCGTCGGCGGCGTCCAGCAGCGCCTCCACCGCTTCCTCCGGCGTACCGGACGCGGCGGTGTCGTACAGCACCGCGTCGGCCAGCAGCGAGGTCAGGCCGTCGCTAGCCACCAACAGCCGGTCGCCCGGGCGCAGCCGCACGTGCGCCAGGTCCAAGCGGAACCGCTCGGTCGCGCCCAAGGCGTTGGTGATTACGTTGCGCCACCGATGGTGCCGGGCCTCGTCCTCGCTCAGCAACCCCTGCCGCACGCGCTCCGCCACCCAACTGTGGTCCTGCGTCAACGGGTGGAGGGCACCGTCGCGCAGCAGGTAGGCGCGCGTGTCGCCCACGTGCGCGACGAGGCCCACGGAATCGTCGATCAGGATCGCGGTGAGGGTGGTGCCCATCCCTTCGTGTCGCGGATCGGACCGTGCCTGCGCCAGCACCTGCCGATTGGCGGCCTGCAGCGCCTTGGCCAAAGCCATCGGCGGGTGCGCGCGGTTCTCCTCCAGCCGCGCGCGGACCACCTCGGTCGCGTGCGCGCTGGCCACCTCGCCGGTGTTGTGCCCGCCCATCCCGTCCGCCACCAGCAGCAGCGGCCT
>JBBDSD010000432.1:0-2616 GCA_040905065.1 Trueperaceae bacterium
GCCTGACGGTCCTGGCCGAGCATCGCCAACCGGTAATGATCGTCACCAAGAACCATCTGGTTACGCGCGACGCGGACCTGTTGCGCGAGCTGGCGCAGTACGACGCCGCGTCGGTCACGCTCAGCATCACGACGCTGGACGACGAACTGCGCGCCTCGATGGAGCCGCGCACCTCGAGCCCGGCCCGGCGACTGGACGCGATCGCGCGCCTGGCCGATGCCGGTGTGCCGGTCGGCGTGTTCGTAGCGCCGGTGATCCCCGGCCTGACGGATGTCGAACTGCCGGAGATCGTGGCGGCGGCGGCCCGGGCGGGCGCCAGCTTCGCGGGCACCACCCTGCTGCGGCTACCGCACGCGGTCGAGGCGGTGTTCACCGACTGGCTGGCGACCCGCGATCCCGCCCGCGCCCGGCGGATCGTGGCGCGCATCCGCGAAGCGCGCGACGGACGAATGAACGACGCGGCGTTCGGGTCCCGCATGCGCGGCAGCGGCGACTATGCCGACCAGATTCGCGCGCTGTTCGACCTGGCCCGTCGGAGGCACGGCCTCACCGGCCCCCCGGCCCTCTCCGCCGCGTCGTTCCGGGTGCCGGGACGCGCCCACCAGCCGCGCCTGTTCGGCGGGGAATAGTAGGCTGGTCCCGTGCACGACGCCGTCCCTCTCGCCGTTCTGGCCGACGTGCTGCGGCTGCACCCGGCGATCGTATTGCTGATCGACCCGCACGACGGGTCGATCGTCGACGCGAGCGCGGCGGCCGAGCGGTACTACGGCTGGTCGCACGAGCAGTTGCGGGAACGCACCGTGCACGACCTCAACTCCCTCACCGAGGGCGAGGTCGCGCTCGAGATGGCGCGGGCCGAGCGCTCCGGTCAGCACCGGTTCGCCTTCCGGCACCGCAACGCCGACGGCAACGTCCGCGACGTGCACGTCACCAGCGGACCTATCGACCTCACCGATCCGGACGGCACGGTCCGAACCTGGTTGATGTCCGTCGTGCACGACGTGGACGACCTGGCCGGCATCCGCCACCTGCTGCGGCTGCGCGACCGGGCGTTGGAGGTGGCGCACGACGCCCTGGTCCTGGCCGATCGGGACGGCACCATCGTCTGGTGCAACCCGGCGTTCACCGCACTCACCGGATACGACGCGAGCGAGTCGATCGGCCGTACGCCCGGCGATCTGTTGGCCAGTGGCGAGCAGGATCGCGCGTTCTACGACCGCATGTGGGCGACCCTGACGCGGGGCGAGACCTGGCGCGGCCGCCTGATGAACCGCCGCAAGGACGGCACGCGCTACCACGAGGAGATGGTGATCACGCCCCTCGACGCCGCGGACGACGGCGTGACCACGCACTTCATCGCCGTCAAGCGCGACGTCGGCGAAAGCGTGCAGCGCGAGCAGGATCTGGAGCGGTGGGAGGCGGTGTTCCGCAACGTCCGGGCGGGCGTGGTGGTGGCCGACCCGGACACCGGCGAGATCCGCATGGCGAATCCCGCCTACGCCGCCATGCACGGCACCACACCGGACGCGCTGCTCGGTCGGCGGGCGCAGGACCTGTACGCGCCCCACGACCGGCCGACGCTGAAGCGCGCGCTGGCCACGGTCGGCCGGACCGGCCATCACCTGTTCGAAGCCGACCACGTCCGCTCCGACGGGTCCATCGTGCCGGTCTCCGTCGACCTGACTTGGACGCGGCTGAGCGAGCGACCGACCCTGATCGCCACGGTCCAGGACCGCAGCCACGTGCTCCAATTGGAGGAGGATCTGCAGCGGAGCCGCGGGACCGATCCGCTCACCGGCCTGCCCAACCGAGAGGGGCTACGGCGCGCGTCGCAGGTGCTGCTGGCGCGGCACGCCCGCCACGGAGCGGGCATGGCGGTGGTGTTCGCAGGGCTGGACGGGTTCCAGGCGGTGAACGATTCGCTTGGGCACGAGGTGGGCGACGCCGTCCTGAGGGAGGTGGCGCGCCGGTTCGGCACGGTGCTGCGGACCGGCGACGTGCTGGGCCGGTTCGGAGGCGACGCCTTCGTGATGCTGGCCGCCGACCTGACCGCGCCCGAGCACGCCGAACAGGTCGCGCAGCGCCTGCGGGCGACGCTGATCGAACCGATCGCCGTCGACGGACGGTCGATCGTCCTGGACACCGGCGTCGGGCTGGCGCTGGTTCCGGACGACGGCACCGTGCACGACGCCCTCGTCTCGCACGCCGAAGCCGCTCTGCACGCCGCCAAGACGGCCGGTAGCGGGCAGGTCCGCTTCTACGATCCATCGCTACAGGCCCAGGCCGAAGACCGGCTGACGCTGCGCACGGAACTGACGCTGGCGTTGCAGCGTGACGAACTGTGGCTCGCCTACCAGCCGCTGGTCGACCTGGAGAGCGGCGCTCCGGTGGCGTGCGAGGCACTGGTGCGGTGGGAGCACCCGACCTTGGGCACGGTGTCGCCCGGCCGCTTCGTGCCGGAGGCCGAGCGGACCGGCCAGATCGTCGAGATCGGCCGCTTCGTGCGGCAGCGGGCGTTGCGCGACCTGACCGCGTGGGACGCGGCCGGCCTGCAGGTGCCGCGGGTCGCGGTGAACCTCTCCGCCGCCGAACTCGCCGACCCGACCCTGTTCGACC
>JBBDSD010000433.1:0-13878 GCA_040905065.1 Trueperaceae bacterium
ACAGTCGCTGGGCGCGTTCGCTGCGCTCGCTGCGGCGTTGCAGGTGCAACCGCTCGACCACCGCGCCCACCTGCTCGGCGAACGTCTCGATCACCGACGTCTCGAACGCACCGAACGCGTCGCTGCGTTCCGGATCGTCCAGCTGCAGCAGCGCCGCAATCCGCACCGACCCTTCGTCGTCGGTGGCGTGCGCAGCGACCAGGACCGGGGCGGACAGCGACGCGCCGCGCCCGGCCGGCGCCGCGCGGCCGGTACGGATCCGTACCGACGCCCGTGGGTCGCCCGGGTCGGGTTCGATCACCGTGGGGGACCAGGGCGCTTGGCCCAGGCCGACCGACGCCGTGCGGTGAAGCCGGTCGTCGTCGCCGCGCAGGTAGAGCGCTGCGAAGGGGGGACGACCGGCGGCGTGCCAGGCGGCTTCGAGGGCGTGCTGCCAAGGGTCGTGCACTTCGCCGCGGAGCAGCGTGCGGGTGAGGTCCAGCAGCGTGTCGCGCACCCGCTCGGACCGCCGGCGTTCCACGTCGGCGCTGCGGCGTTCCAGCCATGCGGTCAGGCCACGCGTGACGATCACCGCCGCATCTTGCAGATCGGCCGGGGCCACCTGCCGCTGCGGAGCGTCGATCCACCAGGCGCCCCAGGGGCGGCCGGCGGGGTGCAGCGTCCACGCCCAGCGTGCCGGCCGCTCGGACAGTCGTACGAAGCCCCCTTCGGGACGGGACCGTCCCTCTCCGCGTGCTACGGCCATCGCCTCGGCCAACGCCTCGAGCCCGGTGTCCTCGTAGCGGTGCACCGCCCCGAACGGCGGGTGGCCGGGACCTTTCGCCGACCAGCGAGCGTGCACCCGGTACCCGGTGCCGCTGCCATCGTCGTGAAGTAGGCGCACGCCGTCCGCCGCGAACGCCTGACCGACCGCGGCGAGCATCGACGCCAACGCGGCGTTCGGATCGTGATCGATCGGTCTGGCGTGCAACGCATCGACCGCTTCGAGCACGCGTCCGCGCAACCGCAGCGCCTCGCGCGTGCGGACTTCGTCGGTCACGTCCTGGATCGTGACCAGGCGATCGTCGCCCTCGGGCAGGATCCGTACCTCGACCGACCCCACCCGGCGCCCGTCTCCGACCGCGACCTCGTGCGGTACGTCGGGCGGCACGGCGTCCAACGCTTCGGCGAGCCCGCTGGCCCACGACCGGAGCGGTGCCCCGCGGACCTTGCGCCTGGGGGCCTCCAGCCACGCCTCGGCCGCCGGGTTCAGGTCCAGCACCCGGCCGAACCGATCCAGCACCAGGACCGCGTCGGACAGCGAACCGAACACGGTGCGGTAGGCGTTGGGCAGCGCTTCGAAGCGACGCCGCCCCACCGCCAGCCCGCCGATCAGCAGCGACGCGATCCCCACGCCGATCGGGGTCGGATCGAAGCTCGCCATCTGCGGACCGGGCAGACGGTAGGCCAGGTGCAACCCGACCGGAAGCAGCACGGCCGACAGCAACGCCGGGAGGCGCCCATCGACGTCCGGCCGGTCCCGCCATCCCCGCCAAGCGAGCGCCAGCACCCCGACCAGCGCCGCGCCCAGCGCGTACGGCTGCACTACGGTGCCGAACCAGGGGCCGTGCTCGTACGCCAGCGCGCCCGGCACGGGACCGTCGATCGGGGTCACCGACGACCAGACGTAGGGCAGGCCTGCGGCGTTCCAGACCAGGGCGACGGTGGCGATCGCCGGCAGGAGCAGGGCCGCCTCCAACCAGGCGGGGGGCCGCAGGCGCGCGTGCCGGAACGCGAATCCCATCCAGCTGGGCGGGATCGCCATCACGCCCAGGTACGACGCGCGCGCCCAGGCGAGCCGAAGGTCCGGGTCGAGGGTCAGGTTCTCGCCCGCAGCGCACAGGCACCAGAACGCCGCGGCCGCCAGGAACGTCGCCAGCCAGCGCGCGCCGTCGATCGGGCTGCGCCAAGCGGCGACCGCCAGCGGCATCAGGGCGACGGCCAGGAGCGCCGTCGGAATCCAGGTCCACCACGGCACGACGAAGGCCGCCATCGCCCCCGTCACGGCGAACCGCGTTCCTTGTCCACCGGACCTTGCGGTCGTGGGGGGCGCCGAAGCGCCACGACCCGGTCGATCACGCGAACGACCTCCCGCCGAGAAGGTAGCACGGCGCGCGGAGACCGACGCGTTGACCGGCCGCGTCCCAACGGGGATACTGCCCGAGAACGAGCGAAGGAGACCGCTTGCACGACGACCACGATCACGACGACTACGGTGCGGACGACTTCGATGCGGACGGCTTCGATGCCGACGTCACCGAACGGTTCCGAGGGCGCAAGGTCCGCCGGCCCCAGGGTCGCGCCCGCCTCCGCGACGTCGCGGACGACGACGCGACCGATCCGGGCCTGGCGCGCCTGCGGGAGATCGGCCTGCTGCACGACGTCGTGGGCGAACTCAAGAGCGGCAAGGAAGCGGACGTGCTGCTGGCGCGCGGTCCGGACGGCCTGCTGGCGCTCAAGGTCTACCGCGACCCGGACGCCGGCGGCTACCGTCCGGACGCGGTGTACCTGGACGGGCGCCGCGTGCCGCGCGGCCGGCTCAAGAAGGTGCTGGACCGGGGCGCCCGCAGCGGCCTGCCGCCCGAACTGGCGCTCTGGGTCCTGCACGAGGCCAGCACCCTGTGGGCGTTCGAGAAGGCCGGCGTCCCGGTGCCCACGCCGCTGGTCGGGCCCGGCGCCTACGAGATCGCGCAGACGGGTCGCGTGCTGCCGATGGCGTTCATCGGCGATCCGGACGGAACGCCCGCGCCGCGCCTGGCCGACGTGGCCCTGACGCACGCGGACGCGGCCGACGCCTGGCGCCAGGCGCAGGATCTGGCGGTGACGCTGCTGCGCTCCGGCTGGGTGCACGGCGACCTGAGCGCCTGGAACCTGCTGCGGCACGACGGTCGCTTGGTCGTGATCGACGTGCCGCAAGCGGTGCGGGTCGACGAGTCGCCGCACGCCGCAGCGCTGTTCTCCCGCGACGTGCATTCGCTGCTCCACAGCGTGGCGGGGCTCGGCATCGAGGACGACCCGGTCCGCCTCGAAGCGGAGCTTCGGACCCGGGCCGGCCTACCGCCCACCGGTCCGTTCCCGTTCTGACGCCAACGGCGGCAGGTGCACCGTCGCGCGCCGCAGCAGCAGCACCACCGCCAGCAACGCCGCGGCGATGGTCGCCAACGCGGTCGGAACCCACTGCGTCCCGAAGCTGGCGACCAGCGCCCCGATCGCTCCGCTGGTCACGATCGGTCCCAGCCCGGCGAACGCCAGCACCAGCGACGCCACCGCTTCGCTGCGGCGGGGGAAGGCGCGCTGCAGCCACGCGATGCCGGTAGGAAAGATCGGCGCCAACGACAGCCCGACCAGCGGATAGGCGAACAGCGCCAGGGCGGGCACCTGCGCGGCCAGCAGGAAGACCAGGCCCAACGCCGACGCCCACACCACCAGCGTCGACGGTCGCAAGCGCGCACTGATCGGCGTGACCAGGACCCGCCCGACCGTCAGGGCCGCCCAGTAGAGGCTGGTGTGGAAGGCGGCGTCCCGCTCGCCCAGCCGCGGCGCCAGGTGCACCGTCTCCCAACTTCCGACGCCGATCTCGGTCGACACGTACAGCACGTACATCGCCACGAACAGGCCGGCCAGGCCGAACGGCACGCTCGCGGTGCCCCCGGTCCCCGGCCGGACCGGTTCCGGCAGCCGTGCGGTGGTGACGGCCGACAGGCCGGCGGCCGCCACCAGGGCGATCATGGCCGGCACCAGCGACCCGCCGGCCAGGCCCACCGCCAACGGGCCGGTCACGGCGCCCAGCCCGAACAGGGCGTTGAGCAGATTCAGCGCCGGGGCGGCGTCGTCGCCGAAGGCGCGCGCCACCCGCAGGTTCACGGCCACGCTCAGCAGGCCGAATCCCAGCCCCCCGATCAGCGCTCCGGTCAGGACCCAGGCGAAGGCGGGCGCTAGGGCGATGGTGCCGGCCCCGATCACGATCGACGCGGCGCCGGCCGGCAGCACCGGTCGGTAGCCGAAGCGCATCAACGCCGGCGCGGCCGCCAGGCTGGCGACCAAGGCGCCGGCGAAGTGCAGCGACACCGTCAGGCCGGCCCCGGTCGCGTCCACCCCGAAGCGGCGGCCCATCCACGGGAACGCCGGGCCGTACAACGCCTGCAGGGCGCCCAGCACCAGGTAGACGAGCGCGGTGGTCAGCAGCAGCCTGCGCGAGGCGGGGGCGAAGAAGAGGGCGCGCACGAGGCGCGACGATACCGCGCTGGACCACGCCCGGGGCCAATGCCGTGCGCTATGCTCGGGCTCCGTGCACGTTGGAGGCCTCCCCCATGACCGATGATTCCACCCCCCTCGTCCGCGACGTCCTCGCATCCCGCAGCGCCGAGCAGGCGCGCCAGGCGACCTGGATCGACGACCTGCGCCAGCGCTACCTGACGTACTTCGAGGAGAAAGGGCACCTGCCGCGGCCCTCCGCTCCGGTGCGGAGCGAAGATCCGACGCTGATGTTTACCTCGGCCGGCATGGTGCAGTTCAAGCCGTACTTCCTGGGCGCCACGCCGAAGTTCGCGGGGGTGGACGGCGTGCATCATCGCGTCGTCACCGCGCAGAAGTGCCTGCGGATCAACGACGTCGAAAACGTGGGTCGCACCCTGCGCCATCACTCGTTCTTCGAGATGCTGGGCAACTTCAGCTTCGGCGACTACTTCAAGTCCGAAGCGGCGGCCTGGGCGTGGGAGTTCCTGACCGAGCGGCTCGAGGTGGACCCCGAGCGCCTGTACGTGACCGTGTACCAAGACGACGACGAAGCGTACGACGTTTGGGCGAACGAGGTGAACGTCCCGAAGGCGCGGATCGGTCGGTTCGGCGAAGACGAGAACTTCTGGCCCGCCAACGCCGTCAGCGCCGGGCCGAACGGCCCGTGCGGGCCGTGCAGCGAGGTGTTCCTCGACCGGGGTCCCGCTTTCGGCAGTCCGGACGAGGACGGGCCGAACACCGGCAGCGGCGACCGGTTCGTCGAGGTGTGGAACCTCGTCTTCACGCAGTTCGACCGCCAGGAGGACGGCACGCTGGCGCCGCTGCCGCAGAAGAACATCGACACCGGCCTCGGCTTCGAGCGCCTGGTGGCGGTCCTCTCCGGCGCCCCCGACGCGTACGGCACCGAACTGTTCCAGCCGACCATCCGCGCGGTCGAACGCCTGAGCGGCGTGCCGTACGAGGGCGCGGCGAGCCTGTCGCACCGCGTCATCGCCGATCACCTGCGCGCGGTCGCCTTCGCGGTGCTGGACGGCGTGCTGCCGGCCAACGACGGGGCCGGCTACGTGGTGAAGATGCTGCTGCGCCGCGCCAGCCGGCACGCTTGGGCCCTGGGCCTGAAGGAACCGGTGCTGCACGCCCTGCTGCCGGCGGTCACGCAAGCGATGGGCGACGCCTATCCGGCCCTGAGCGACGGCGAGGAGCGGGTCGCCGGCATCGTGCGCAGCGAAGAGGCGCAGTTCCTGCGCACGCTGGAGTCCGGCATCGCCCGCGTAGGGCACCTGCTGGACCGGCTGGACGGCGAGCTGCTGCCCGGCGACGTGGCGTTCGACCTGTGGGAGACGCACGGATTCCCGTTGGACCTGACGCGCGACCTGGCCGCCGAGCGCGGCGTGCGCGTGGACGCGGACGGATTCCACGCGGCCCGCGAGCGGGCGCGCGAACGGTCGCGGGCCGGCAAGGCCGCAGGCGCGCTGTTCACCGCCGACGGCGACGTGCTAGGCGCCGTCGCCGGTCGCGCCGGCGAGACCCGCTTCGTGGGGTACGACGACGACGCCAGCGATGCGGCGGTGGTAGCGATCGTGGACGGCGACGAAGAGCAGGACGCGCTCGGCGAGGGCCGGAGGGCCCTGGTGATCCTGGACCGCACGCCGTTCTATCCGGAGGGCGGCGGCCAGATCGGCGATCCCGGCAAGCTGAGCTGGGAGGGTGGCGCGGCTGCCGTGCGCAGCGCGCGCCGCACGCCGCACGGCCTGATCGTGCACGAGGCCGAGACGGTGCGCGGCACCCTGCGGCCGGGCGCCTCGGTCGCCGCACGCGTGGATCCGCAACGCCGCGAGACGGAGAAGCACCACACCGCAACGCACCTGCTGCACGCCGCGCTCCGCACCGTGCTGGGCACGCACGTGGCGCAGGCCGGCTCGTTGGTGGCGCCCGACCGGTTGCGCTTCGACGTGTCGCACCCGGCCGCGCTGAGCCGCGACGAGATCGCGCGCACCGAGGCGCTGGTGAACCGCTGGATCCAGGCCGATCTGCCGGTCGCCTGGCGCGAGGTGGCCCTGGACGAGGCCCGCGGCGCCGGCGCCACCATGCTGTTCGGCGAGAAGTACGGCGAGCGGGTGCGGATGGTCACGGTAGGCGGCGCCGAGGGTCCGTCCGACGCCGCACCCGCCTCCGCACCCGCCGCCTCGCACGCCGCCTCGCACGCCACCGGCCCGGCGCACGCACCGTCCAGCGGTCCGGTATCGATCGAGTTGTGCGGCGGCACGCACGCGGCCCGGACCGGGTCGCTCGGCACGCTGCTGATCACCGGCGAGGAGGCCGTCTCCGCCGGGGTACGCAGAATCACGGCCGTGGTCGGCGAGGCGGCGCTGGACCAGGTCGCCGAACTGCGCCGCCGCACCGACGCGCTGGCCCAGGCGGTGGGCGCACGACCGGAAGGGCTCGAGGAACGGATCGCCCGTCTGCAGAGCGACCTCAAGCACACGCGCCGCGACGCCGCCGAACTGCGCGAGAAGCTGGCCGAGGCGCGCACCGGCGGAGGCGAAGGCCCCGGCGCTCGCGAGGTGGACGGCGTGGGCCGCATGGTGGTGGCGCACGTGGACGGCTTGGACGCCGGCGCGCTGCGCAACGCCGCCGATTCGGCCCTCTCCCGCGCCAAGGCGGACGTGGTCGTGATCGGCAGCGGCACCGCGCTGGTGGTCAAGGTCGGCGACGCCGCCCGCGAGCGTGGCGTCGCTGCCGGCACGCTGGCGCGCACGCTGGCGCGTCGCGCCGGCGGCGGGGGCGGCGGACGTCCCGACCTGGCGCAGGCCGGCGCAAAGGATCCGGACGCGCTCCGCGCGATGCTGGGCGAGCTCCAGGACGGAGCGCTGGACGCCGAGCTGCGCGACGCCTGAGGCCGCGCGACCCCCGATGACGTCCCCCGCCCCCACCGACGCGCTCCAGCCGGGAGAGGTGCTGCTCGCCCTCGACGTCGGGCAGGCCCGCATCGGCCTGGCCCGGGGCGAGGTCGGTCTCGGCTTCGCGTTCGGGCGCGGCGCGCTGCGGCGCACGCGCCACGCGGACGACGTGCGACACATCGCCGACGTCGCCCGCGAGGAGGGCGCGACCCGCCTGGTGGTCGGTCTGCCGCGCCGCACCGACGGCCGCGACTCGAAGCAGACGCAGCGAGTACGCGCCTTCGCCGACGCCCTTCGGACGGCCGGTCTGATCGTCGCGTTCGAGGACGAACGGTTCACCACCGCGATCGCGGAACGCGACCTGGCGCACGGCGCGCTTCCGATGGGCAAACGGCGCGACAAGGGACGCGTCGACGAGGCGTCGGCGATCCTGATCCTCGAGTCGTACCTGCGTCGCCTGAGGGAGGGCGCGGCGACGACCGGATCGCCGCAGGACGAGGGAACGACCCGGTGAGTCACCGCGCCGCGCGCCGCGGCCGGATCTGGCGCACGCTCCTCGCCTGGGTGGGCGCGGCGCTGCTGGTGGCGACGGCGGCGTTGGCGTGGGGCTGGACCCGGCTCGAAGCGCCCGACCGCAGCGACACCGAAACGGTCGAGTTCGAAGTGCTGCCCGGCTGGGGCGCGGCTACGGTCGCCGAACGCCTCGACGAGGCGGGCCTGATCCGCTCGCCGTGGGCGTTCCGCGCCTGGTTGCGCCTGAACGACCTGGACCGGGCGCTGGGCGAGGGCGCGTACGACCTGGCGCCGGCGATGGACGCCCGCCGCGTAGCGGAGCGTTTGGCGGCCGGCGGGCGCCCCCGCACCGTGCGGCTGGTGATGCCGGAGGGATGGCGGGCGCGCGATCTGGCGCGCCGCGCCGACGCGCTGGGCATCGCGCCGGCCGACGCGATCCTGGCCCGCGTGGACGACCCGGGCGAACTGACGCCCGACGGAGCTCCCGACGACGTCGGGTTGGAGGGGTACCTCTACCCCGACAGCTACGAACTGCGGCCGGACACCGAGGCGTCCGCCCTGCTGCAGCGCCTGGTCCAACGGTTCGAGGAACGCATCGAACGCGACGGCATGGCGGAGCGTGCCGCCGAGCAGGACCTGGACCTCCACGCCTGGGTGACGCTGGCCAGCATGGTGCAGGCCGAGGCGGCCGGCCCGCACGAGATGGCGATCATCGCCGGCGTGTTCCGCAACCGCCTGGAGATCGGCATGCTCCTGCAGTCCGACCCGACCGTCGCCTACGGTCTGGGCAAGACCTTGCCGGAACTGGACTTTCCGGGCGGCGACTTCGACGTCGATCACCCGTGGAACACCTACACCCGCTCCGGCCTGCCCCGCGGCCCGATCGGCAGTCCCGGCAGCGACGCGCTGGCGGCGGTGCTGGCGCCCGATCGCACGGCGCCCAGCGGCGAGCCGTGGATGTACTTCCTGCACGGTCGCGACGCGGACGCCGACGTGTTCCGGCCCAACACCACCTTCGAAGACCACGTCCGTGACGTGAATCGGTACCTGCGTTGAGGGGCTGCGGGTCGCGTCCGCCGCGTGAACGCTCCTTCACGCGCGGCTGGCGAACCCATGACGCGAGCGTGCTACCTTGGCTTCGTACGGCAGGACTCTCGTCGGCGTGGCGCGCGCCCGCCCCCCTGCCGGAACGCCCAAGCATCTGGAGGAACCACATGAAGCGACTGCTCGCCACCCTCGGAGCCGCGGTGCTCGCACTCAGCCTGTTCGTCGGATTCGCCCAAGCGCAGGACGAGGTGCCCGATCGCCTGGTGCTGGGCATGGTGCCCAGCCGCGAGGCGGACGTCATCGTCGACAGCCTGGACCCGATCGCCGACATGCTGTCCGAACGCCTGCTGATCCCGGTCGACACCTTCGTGTCCACCAACTTCGTGGGCCTGGTCGAAGCGATCGGTACCGGCCGGGTCGACATCGGCCTGTTCGGTCCCGCCGCCCTGGTGCAGGCGATGGACGTGCACGGCGCCCAGGTGATCCTGGCCTCCGTCCGCCGCGGCAGCCCCACCTACCGCTCGCAGTTCAACGTGCGCTGCGACGGCGACATCGAGACGTTCGAGGACCTGCGCGGCGGCAGCATCGCCTTCGTGGATCCCGGCTCGGCCTCCGGCTTCCAGTTCCCGTACGTGACGCTGCTGAACCAGCACGACATCGATCCGGACACGGAGATGACCTCGATCTTCGCCGGCTCGCACGACGCCGCGGCGCTGGCCGTCTACAATGGGGACGTGGACGTGGCGGTCACCTTCGGCGGCTCGCCCGGCTCCGACGGGCGCGAGACGATCGAGGGCGACTTCCCCGACGTCAAGGACGTCGTCTGCGTCCTCGGCTACAGCGACGACATCCCCAACGACGGCACCGTGGTCCGTGCCGGCATCTCCGACGAGCTGGCCGACCAGATCGCGCAAGCGATGATCGACATCGCCGACTCCGAAGAGGGCAAGGTGCACACCGAGACGCTGTTCAACGTCACCGGCTTCACCCGCATCGATTCGGAAGCGTACGACGTGGTGCGCGAGGTGTCCCGCACCTTCGAGCGCTGAACCGAGCCTGAGCTCGCACGGACGCCCGCGTCCCTCGCGCCCCCCGCATCGCCCGCGATGCGGGGGGCGCTCGTGTACAATCCCGGCGTGTCCCACATCGCCTTCGAGAACGTCGAGGTCACCTACAAGGGCGGACTGAAGGCCCTGAAGGGGATCGATCTCGAGATCCCGCACGGCCAGTTCGTGGTGGTGGTCGGCCTTTCCGGTGCCGGCAAGTCGACCCTGATCCGGACCGTGAACAGCCTGGTGGTGCCCAGCGCTGGCGACGTACGCATCGGGGACGCGTCGATCACCCGTGCTGGCGGCGCGAAACTGCGACGCATGCGCAGCAAGATCGGCATGATCTTCCAGACGTTCAACCTGGTGAAGCGCTCGTCGGTGCTGCGCAACGTGCTGGCCGGCAGGCTGGGCGACGTCGCGCCGATCCGCGGCGTGCTGGGCCTGTTCCCGAAGGCGGACGTGGCGCTGGCGCACGACTGCCTGCGACGCGTGGGCATTCCCGAGAAGGCGTACGTGCGGGCGGACGCGCTCTCCGGCGGGCAGCAGCAGCGCGTCGGCATCGCGCGCGCACTGGCGCAGAAGCCGCAGATCATGCTGGCCGACGAGCCGGTCGCCAGCCTGGACCCGCCCACCTCGCACGCCGTGATGCGCGATTTGCGCCGCATCGCGCGCGAGGACGGCATCACCACCGTCGTGAACCTGCACTTCATCGACATGGCCCGCGAGTACGCCGACCGCATCGTCGGCATGCGCGACGGCCGCATCGTGTACGACGGCACGCCCGAACAGGCCACCGACGAGGTGTTCGAGACCATCTACGGTCGCCCGATCGACGAAGAGAAGGACCTCCGTGGCCGTACCTGATCCCAAGCTAGGCGGGTCCGACGCCGACCCGCTGCGTCCCGGCTTCGCCGCGCGGATGCTGAACTGGGGCACCTGGGCGATCATCGCGGCCCTGTTCCTGGTCTCGGTCCAACAGACCGGCTTCTCCGCCGCGATCTTCGTCTCCGGCATCGGCGACTTCGTCGGCTTCTTCGGCCGCATGACGCCCGACTGGCGCGCCCTGCCGGAGATCTGGGGACCGTTGCTCGAGACGATGCAGATCGCCTACCTGGCGACCGTGTTCGGCACCCTGATCGGCCTGCCGCTGATCTTCCTGGCGTCGGTGAACACCACCGTGAACGGACCGGTGCTGTGGATCTCCCGCTCGATCCTGACGGTGCTGCGCAGCATTCCCGACCTGTTGTACGCCGCCATCCTGGCGCCGATCCTGGCTCCCGGCCCGCTTCCGGGCGTGGTGGCGCTGACGATCTTCACCACCGCCGTGCTGGCCAAGCTGGCCTCCGAAACGGTGGAAGCGATCGATCCCGGCCCGCTCGAAGCGCTCCGCGCGGTGGGGGCGGGCCGCAACCGGATGATCGTGTTCGGCGTGCTGCCGCAGATCTGGGCGACGATGACGTCGTACGTGCTGTACATCTTCGAGCTGAACGTGCGCGCCTCGGTCGTGATCGGCCTGGTGGGCGCCGGCGGGATCGGCAACTTGCTGAACCGCTACCTGTCGTTCTTCGATTACGGCGGCCTGGGCGCGCTGATCGTCGTGGTGTTCTTCGTGGTGCTGGCGATCGACCAACTCTCCGTCTGGGCGCGGTCGCGCCTCATCTGAGGTCGGGGATGTCCGTGCGATCCGAACCGTCCGCTCCGCCCCCGCCGCCCGCGCACGTCCGCCGCGCAAAGGCGGCGATGGGCGCCGCCGGCGCTCTCGCCGCGGCGCTGGCGATCCTCTTCCTGTTCACCCTGGACATGCCCTCCTGGAGCCGCGTGGTCGGCGGCCTGGAACGCAACGCCATGCCGTTGCTGCGCGGCTTCGTGAACCCGAACTGGGGCGTGTTCGACCTGGCCGCCAGCGCCATGCTGGAGACGGTGTTCATGGCGGTGATCGGCACCGTCATCGGCGGCGTCCTGGCGTTCCCGATGGCGTTCCTGGCGGCCAACAACCTGCTGGGCAGCCGCCTGCTGGCGTTCCCCGGCAAGACCTTCCTGGTCGCGGTCCGTACCTTTCCCGAGATCCTGTTCGCCATCATCTTCGTGGCGGCCATGGGGCCGGGCCCGACCGCCGGCATTCTGGCGATGGGCATCAACTCGATCGGCTTCCTCGGCAAGATCTTCTCCGACGTGGTCGAGGGCATCGATTCCGGCCCCAGCGAGGCGATCACCGCGGCCGGCGGCAATCCGCTGCACGTGTTCTTCTACTCCGTCGTGCCGCAGGTGCTGCCCGAATTCGCGAGCTACCTGCTGTACCGGTTCGAGATCAACCTCCGTGCCGCCTCGATCCTGGGTCTGGTCGGCGCCGGCGGGATCGGCGCTCCGCTGATCCAGCGCCTGCAGTTCCGTCGCTGGGACGAGATCTCGATGATCATGATCGTGATCATCGTGGTGATCATCACCGTCGACGCGCTGAGCTCCAGCGTGCGCCGCCGCCTGGTCTGACCGCTCGGTGCCCGACCGTTCCGGCGTGCCCGACCGTCGCCGAGCGACCGACGCACCGGCTCCCGGCCCGTATCGTAGTGGCATGACCCACGCTGCCCTCGCCCCCGACCGCCCCACCCGTACGCACGCGGCGCGACGGCCCACCAGACGCACGCTGCGCGCCTTCGCCCTGCTCACGGCCGCGGTGGCGCTGCTCACCTTCACCGCGGCGCCGGCGCAGGCCCAATCACAGGTCGGCATCCGGACCGGCTACCCGTTCGGTGCCACGCTGCACGTCGGGTTCGGGGCCGACCCGAACGTGCGCGTCTCCGGCATGGTCCGCTCCAGCTCCAGCGGTGCGCGCTTCGGGGTGGGCGTGGACATGCTGTGGCCGTTCACGATCCAGGGACCGGTACGCGGCTACGTCGGCGGGGGCGCCAACCTGCTGGCGGGACGTGGCGACGCCGTGATCGGCGCGCACGGTCTGCTGGGCGGCGAGTTCCGCTTCATCGACGCCGGACTGCCGCAGTTGGGCGTGTTCCTGGAGGGAACGGCAGGCCTGGAGGTCAGCGCCGCCGGGCGCGCCTCGACCACGCGCCTGCCCGCCGTCGGCGCCGGTCTGGGCGTCAACTGGTGGTTCTGAGCGGTGCTGCTGGCCGTCGACGTCGGCAACACCAGCACGGTGCTGGGCCTGTACCAAGGCCCTGAGCTGGTCGCGGACTGGCGCCTATCGACCGACCGGCGCCGCATGGCGGACCAGTACGCCGTGCTGCTCCGTGAGCTGTTCGCCCTCGACGACGTCGCGCCACCGGACCGCGCCATCGTGTCGTCGGTCGCACCGCCCGCCGATCGGGAGCTGGCGCGCGCCCTGGATCGCCGCTTCGGCGTTCCCACCCAGATCGTCACGCACGACCTGGTCGCGCCGCTCCTGTCGATCGAGACCGACCGGCCCTCCGAGGTCGGAGCGGACCGGTTGGTCAACGCCGTGGCCACCCTCCGCTACGAAGGGGACGCCTTCGTCACCGTCGACTTCGGTACCGCAGCCACCTTCGACCTGATCGTTCCGCCCGACCGGCTGCTGGGCGTGGCGCTGGCCCCCGGACCGATGGTGGCGGCGGAAGCGCTGTTCGAACGGGCCGCCAAGCTGCCGCGCGTGGACCTGGTCGCGCCCGAACGGGCGGTGGGACGCAACACCGTCGACGCGCTCCGTTCCGGCCTGGTGTTCGGTTACGCCGAGATGGTGGACGGCATGGTGGGACGCATCGAGCGCGAAGCGCGCGAGATCGTCGGTGCGGACGCCCGCCTGCGGGTGATCGCGACCGGCGGCTTCGCCGAGGTGGTCGGGCCTCACGCCCGCCGCATCGAGGTGGTCGATCCCGGCCTCACGCTCGCCGGGCTTCGGATCGTAGCCGACGCGATCGGCTGACGCGACCGGCGGACGCGGCGCCGCCCGAACCGGGGCCGCGACCGGATCCACGCCGGACGATAGACTCCCCCATGGCCATCCGTTCCGACCGTTGGATCCGCGCTCGCGCCCACGAAGGCATGATCGAACCGTTCGAAGAGTCGCTGCAGCGCGACGGCGTGATCAGCTACGGCCTCTCCAGCTTCGGCTACGACCTGCGCGC
>JBBDSD010000433.1:13888-15770 GCA_040905065.1 Trueperaceae bacterium
AGAACGCGATCCCTGGTCGCCGGACCGTTGCTACACTCGTTCGCATGAGCATCCGGCCCGATTGGTGGATCCGCCAGCGCGCTCTGGAAGGCATGATCGAGCCTTTCACCGACCGCCAGGAGCGCCGTGGCGTGATCAGCTACGGCCTTTCGAGCTTCGGCTACGACCTGCGCGCCGCACCGGAGTGGCGCGTGTTCGTCAACGCCTTCAACACCATCGTGGACCCGAAGGCGTTCGATCCCGCCAGCTTCGTCGAGGTGAACGCGACCACCTGCGTGATCCCCCCGAACTCGTTCGTGCTGACCCGCTCGGTCGAGTACCTCCGCATCCCCGACGACGTGCTGGTCCTCGCGGTGGGCAAGTCGTCGTACGCCCGTACCGGCATCGTCGCCAACGTCACCCCCCTGGAGCCGGGCTGGGAGGGCCACGTCACGCTGGAACTGTCCAACACCACCCCGCTGCCCGCCAAGGTGTACGCCGAGGAGGGGATCGTGCAACTGCTCTTCTTCCAAGGCGACGAGCGGCCCGAGACCACCTACGCCGACCGAAAGGGCAAGTACCAGGGACAGCGAGGAGTCACGCTGCCCCGGCTCTAGGCCGCACCGTGCCGGCACGGCCCGGCTGCGCTCAGCGCTCGGCCTCCTCGCCAACCTCGACCGACGGCAGGCGCGCCTCGATCCGCGTGTCGCCCGGATCCGAGCGGACGGTGATCCGGCCCCTGTGGGCGGTCACGATCCCGTGCGCGATCGCCAGGCCCAGCCCTGCGCCGCCGCCCGGTCCGGGACGGAACGGCTCGAACAACCGGTCCCGGACCGCCGGGTCGATGCCGGGACCGTCGTCGCGAACCTCGATCCACGCCTCCCCGTGATCCGCCCCGTGACGCACCCGCACCTCGCCGTCGGGCCCGGCCGCGCGCACCGCGTTGGCCACCAGGTTGCGGATCACCTGACGCAGCCGTTCCGGATCGCCCAGCGTCAGCGTTTCGCCCTCCCCCTCCGCCACCACCCCGTCGAACTCGCCCACCACCGGCCGGATCACGTCGGGACCCACGTCGATCAGGTGCAGCTCCCCTTGTAGGGTGGATCCGCTGGCCGTCAGCTGGCCGCGGGACAGCTCCAGCAGGTCCTCGACCAGGCGGCTCATGCCGGCCGCGATCCGATCGGCGTGATCCAGGTCGGCCTGCACCTCCGGCCCGGCCCGGCGCCGAGCCCGCCGGAGGAAGCCGCGTAGCGAGGTGAGCGGCGTGCGCAGCTCGTGGCTGGTTTCCGCCAGGAAGCGCCGCTGCCCGTCGCGTGCGTCGCGAAGGCGGACCAGCAGCTCGTCCAGCACCTGCGCCAGGCGCCCCACCTCGTCCGGCGCGCTCGGCATCGCCAACGGCGCCAGATCCTCCGGTCCCAGGCGCGACGCGCGATCGGCGAGGCGCCGGACCGGTGCCGTAGCGGCGCGCGCTGCGACGGCCCCCACGAGCCCGGCCACCACCAACAGCAGCAGCGACGCCACCGCCAACGCCCGGCCCACGGCGGCGGTCGTGGCGGCCACGAACCCGGTCTCGGCCAGCACCACCACCGTCCCGAGCTGGAACGGGGCCGAGGCGGCCTGCAACGCCACGCCGTCGCGATCGCCTCGCCAGTCGGCGGGCGCGCCGCGGACGACCTCGTCCGGGACGGCGGCGCTGGGCGCCTCGAACGCCGGATCGCTGGCCGCGAAGAGGCGCCCGTCCGGTCCGTACAGCTGAATGCGCACGCGCCCGGTGGGGCCCGGCCTCGTCGCCGTCGCCGTTCCAGCGTCGCCGGCGCCGTCGTAGGCCGCGGCGACCTGCGCCGCATCCCTGCGCAACGCCTCCTGCAGATCGCGCTGCAACGCGTCGCGCACCACCGCGAAC
>JBBDSD010000434.1:0-2570 GCA_040905065.1 Trueperaceae bacterium
GCTTCGTGATCCACCGCGACATGCCCAAGTCGGTGGAGGGGTACTACCAGGAGACCGGCCGCGCCGGTCGCGACGGGGAGCCGGCCGACGCCTTCATGACCTACGGGCTGCAGGACGTGGTGCAGGTGCGGCGCATGCTGGCGTCCAGCGACGCTCCGGCCGCGCACCACCGCGTCATGCAGGGCCGGCTCGAGGCGCTGCTCGGGTTCTGCGAGACCTCCGGCTGTCGGCGGCAGGTCCTGCTCCGCTACTTCGGCGAGACGCTGGAGGCGCCGTGCGGCAACTGCGACACCTGCCTGACGCCGGTGGCGACCTTCGACGGGACCGTGGTCGCGCAGAAGCTGTTGTCCACGGTGGTCCGGACCGGCCAGCGGTTCGGCGCCGGCCACCTGACCGACGTGCTGCTGGGCAAGCACACGCCCCGGGTCGCGTCGTTCGGGCACGACCGGCTCAGCGTGTTCGGGATCGGGAGCGAGCTTTCGGAAAAGGCGTGGCGCTCGGTCGCTCGGCAGCTGGTGGCCGGCGGTCAGCTGACCTCCGATCCGGACGGGCACGGATCGCTCCGCGTCGGGCCGGAGGCCGCTCCGGTCCTGAAGGGCGAACGGGCGGTGCAACTGCGCGAGGACCGCGCACCGGCCGCGACCACGGCGGCGCCGCGTCGCCGGCGCAGCGTCGAGGAGCTTCCGTCCGAGGTGCGCGCGCGGTTCGAGTCGCTGCGCCAGCTCCGCTCCGAGCTCGCCAAGGCCCAGGGCGTGCCGCCGTACGTGGTGTTCCACGACGCCACCCTGCGAGAGATGGCGGAGCGCGTGCCGGTCGACGACGACGGCCTGTCGCGCATTTCGGGGGTCGGCGAGGGAAAACGGAGCAAGTACGGTCCGCGCTTCCTAGAGGCGTTGCGAGCGATGGCGACCGCCGATCCGGACGCACGGGACGCCGGCGCGTCGCCCGCATCCATCGCCACCGTTACGTCCAGCGAGCCGGCATCCGCGCCGAACGGAGACACCGTCGATCGGACGCGAGCACTGATCCTGGCCGGGTATGCGCCGGAGGCGGTCGCGTCCGAGCGGGGCCTGAAGGTCCGGACCGTAGAGCACCACCTGGCGGAACTCGTGCGGCGGGGCGAACTGACGGTCCAGGAGGCCACCGGGCTGGACCAAGACGCGATCCGCACGGTCGAGGCCGCGCACGAGGCGTTGCCCGACGAGGTCCGGGGTCGGCTGCGACCGCTGCACGAGGTCCTGAACGGCCGCTTCGCCTACGGAACGTTGCGCGCGGTGCTGGCGGGTCGGGACGGGTGACGTCGCCGTGGCGGTTCGTGCCGCTAGCCGAGGGGAGCGTCGAACGGTGGCGGGATCCCCGGCGCACCCGTAGGCGACTGGTCGATCTGCTGGCGAACCTTCGATCCGGCTCGGAGGGAACGATCGATCCCACGCCGGGCGAAGCGAGCCTGCACCCGTTGGAACGCGACCGATTGGAACGTTTGGTGCCCCCACCGCCGCGCCACGCGCTGCAGGCGGCGTTCGATGCGCTCCGGTCGCGAGCCCCCCACGCGCTGATCGTGCGTCCGGACGACGGAGCGTGGAACGGCCTGCTGAGCGACGGCGGCCGCTACGGGCCGGAGGTCGTGGCGCCTCCGGACGATCCTCCCCTGGGACGCGACCTGCCCGGGGACCTACGGACGCGGTTGCTGGACGATGAGCTTCCGATCCACCTGCCGCGCCTGGAGCGGTGGTGGGTCCGGCATCACGACGGCCTGACCGCGCTGCGGACGTTGTTGGCCACGCTGGGAGCGAGATCCGGACCGTGGACCGCGGACGTCGCTCCGTGGGCGTGGGCGTGGATGGAGCGGATCCTGCCCGAAGCGCGCGGTCTGCCCTCCGCTTGGATTCCTGCGCCGCTGGGCGGAGCCGACCTGCAGGCGTGGCTGGGAGGCGACGTCGCGGCGGCGAGGGGCGTCGCGACCCGGTTGCGCCTGCGGGGCAGCGGCCATGCACCCGACCTGCGCACCTACCGGGCGCTGGCCGAGCGCGCCTTGGGCGAGCCCGGCGTGGCCCGGGCGCTCTGGCGTGCGTGCTTGCACGACGGCGCCGAGTGGACGCCGCCCGACGACGACGAACGTGGTCACGAGGACAGCGACGAGGACGGCGACGATGCGCCCCCCGGCACGGTGTGGGTCCGGCATCCGTCGCAGGCGACGTTGCCCGGAACGCGGTCGCTGTCGCACCGGGACCTGCTGCTTCTGCACGCGGTGGCGCTGCACGGGTCGGCCCGTAGCGACGTGCTGGCGCTGGCCAGTGGATTCGAACGCGACGAGGTAGCGGGGCTGCTGCGCCTGATGGTGGCGCACGGTCTGGTGCTCCACGGCGAGGACGACCGGGTCCGACTGGCCCCGCTGGGCCTTCCGGCGGTCCGCAGTCGGCTGGGCGTCGAGGCGTTCGTCGGGGTGCACGAATGAACGAGCTGGATAGCCTGCTGGACGTGGTGCGCGACGCGTCGGAGATCCCGTTCCTGCGCATCGTGCTGGTGCTGACGGCCGGTTGGGCGGCGGCGCGAGCGATCGCGGTGGGGTT
>JBBDSD010000435.1:0-2562 GCA_040905065.1 Trueperaceae bacterium
GCGGCTCGGGATCGACGCTGCGGCGCACGACGTGCGTTTCGTGGAGGACAACTGGGAATCGCCGACGCTGGGCGCCTGGGGCTTGGGCTGGGAGGTGTGGATGGACGGCATGGAGATCACGCAGTTCACCTACTTCCAGCAGGTCGGCGGGCACGACTGCCGCCCGGTGTCGGTCGAGCTGACCTACGGCCTGGAACGGATCGCCATGTACCTGCAGGGGGTCGAGCACGCCTTCGACCTGCAGGTCGCGCCCGGCGTGACCATGGGCGACCTGCGGCGCGACGTCGAGATCCAGCACTGCCGCTACAACTTCGAAGCCAGCGACGCCGACCTGCAGCGCACGTTGTTCGAGCGGTACGAGACCGAGGCGCGCCGCCTGATCGAGGACGAGCTGGTCCACCCCGGGTACGACTTCGTGCTCAAGGCGTCGCACGCGTTCAACCTGTTGGACGCGCGCGGCGCGCTGTCGCAGACGGAGCGCCAAGGCTACGTGCAGCGCGTGCGGCGCCTGGCGGAGGCCGCCGCGTCGGCGCATCTCGAGGCGATCGCGCCGGATGAGGACGCCGCCTGATGGCGACGCTGCTGTTCGAGATCGGTACCGAGGAGCTGCCCGCCTGGTACGTCCGGCAGGGACGCGATGCGCTGATGCAGTTGGCCGGCGAGCGCCTGAACGCGGCGCGCCTTCCGCACGGCGCGATCACGGGCTACGCCACGCCTCGGCGGCTGGCGATCCGGGTGGACGACCTGGCCGACGCCAGCGAGCGACGCGAAGAACGCCGCCGCGGCCCGTCGATCGAGGTGGGCCTGGACGACGCGAACCAGCCGACGCGGGCCGCGATCGGGTTCGCACGCGGGGTGGGCGTGGACCCGTCGGAACTGACGGTCGAAGAGACCGAGCGCGGACCGTACCTGTACGCGACCGTGACCAGCGGCGGTGTCCCGGTGCGGGAGACGCTTCCGGAGCTGCTCGCGAACCTGGTGCGCGACCTGCCTGCGCCGCGCAAGATGCGCTGGGGCGACGGCGAGCTGGCGTTCGTGCGGCCGGTCGCCTGGCTGCTCGTGCGCCTGGACGACGAGGTCGTCCCGGTGGCCCTGCCGGGTCTGACGGCGGGCGGCACCAGCCGGGGGCACCGGTTCCTGTCGCCCGATCCGGTCGAGATCCAAAACGCCGACGCCTACCTGCCCCGCCTGCGCGATGCGGGCGTGCTGGCCGACCCAGAGGAGCGGCGCGCCGCCACGCGCACGACCATCGATGCCGCGATCGGCACGCCGGAGGGTGGCGACGGCCCGACCCCCGAGCCGGACGACGAGCTGATGGGCGAGATCGTGAACCTGGTCGAGCGTCCGCACGCGATCCTGGGCCGCTTCGACGCTCGCTACCTGGCGTTGCCGGACGAGGTGCTGGCGACGGTGATGATCCACCACCAACGGTTCGTGCCGCTGCGCGCTCCCGACGGGCGCCTGATCGACCGATTCGTGGGGATCGCCGGGACGGAGCCGGGCGACGACGCCGTGGTGCGGTCCGGCTACGAAGCGGTCCTGGACGGGCGCCTCTACGACGCGCGCTTCTTCTGGGACGCCGATCGCGGCAAGACGTTGGCGCAGCACGCCTGGGGCCTGTCCGGCATCGCGTTCCAGAAGCGGTTGGGCTCGATGGCGGACAAGGTCACCCGCGTGGCCGAGGCGGCGCCGAAGCTGGCCCAGGCGCTGGACGCGAGCGACGACGTCAGCGAGGTGCTGACGCAGGCGCTGCCGCTCTTCCGGGCCGACCTGGCCACCGAGATGGTGTACGAACTGCCGGAGCTGGAGGGCGTGATGGCGCGGGCGTACGCGCAGGCGGAGGGCCTCCCCGACGCGGTCGCCCAGGCGCTGGAGGACGGGCTCCGTCCGGCCGTGCCGGGCGGAGCGTTGCCGCGGACCGACGCCGGTGCGGTGCTGGCGGTCGCCGACCGGGCGGACAAGTTGCTCGGGTTCTTCGCGTTGGGCAAGCGGCCCAGCGGATCGGCCGACCCGTTCGCGCTGCGGCGCGACGCGGGCGCGGTGATCCGCATCGCGTCCGCTCGGGGATGGGGTCTGCCACTCCGGCGCATGCTGGAGCTCGCGGCCGACGCGTACGACGGCGGTCCGGTCGAGATCGGCGGCGACACGGTGCGCGCCGCGGTCAGCTTCGTGTGGGACCGGGCCACCTCGCTGCTGGCGGAGGAGGGGCCGGCCGTGACCGAGGTCCGCGCTGCGGTGGCCGGCGATCCGTCGGTGATCCTCGCCGCGCGTCGTGCCCACCTGCTGCGCGCGTTGGCCGATCACCCGGCGTTCCCGGAACTGTTGGCGCTGTACAAGCGGGCCGCGAACCTGGCGGAACGGGCGCCGATCGGTGCGGAGGCCGATCCGGAACTGTTCGAGACGGCGCAGGAGGCGCCGCTGTACGACGCGTTGCCGGTGGCGCGCGACGGCGCTCGTGCGTTGCTGCGCGAGACCGCCGAGCAGATGCCGCCGTGGCAGTTGGGCACCGGACCCACCGGCACGCCCACGCCGTCGGCCGGCCTGGATCGGCTGCTGGCGCTC